>JAEPQQ010000065.1 GCA_017640445.1 Bacteroidia bacterium
CAACCAGTTAAAAGCAATTAGTTCGATGGAGTAGGTGGTATCTCCCTGTGAATTGGGCTGATAAACAACTGCTGGATTTGTTGAGGTTGACTGACTGGAGTTTCCCAGTGTCCAGGTATAACGCTCGGCATACAACGAAGTATTTAACAGCGTGTCGGACAAAGGACCGCATCCCGAATCAATTGGCGTCATCAGCTGGGCAATTGGGTCACGCGCAGTGATCAGATCTTGTGTTATTGTATCGGAGAGACATCCGATGGTGTCGAGGGCTATTAGTTTTACGGTGGTTACCGTGGTGTCGTCGTAAATTGTGAGGTTTGAGAAGGCACTGGTAGTTGCTTTTAAGGTGTCGTTGATAAACCATTGATAACTGCTTGCGTGCTGACTTAGGTTCGTAAACTCAAACGTAAACGGGGCACATACAATGGTGTCATTTAACGAAAAGCGTGCCAGGGAGTTCGGTTTAATTCGAACGGAAATGGTATCAAACGACTTGCAAATACCGTTGTTGATCGCCTCAATGGCAATGGCATAGGTTCCACTTGTAGTAAACGTATGATAAAAGACACCGTTGCTTGAAACGCTGTCGATGTGTCCGTCGCCATAGTTGAGCACCAGAAGGTCATAATCGCTCGACGTATTGGTGAAATGGACCGTGTCCAGCGAACAGAAAGCCGAGTCGGCCTTAACATCAATTACTGGAAGTCGATCAACCCGAACTTGCTGGGTAGTGGTATCTGACCCACACGTGTCGGTAGCGATTAGTTGTACCGTATATGTGCCACTGTCGGCATATTGGATACCGGTAGGGTTGGTAACAACGGAAGTGTCGCCATTCCCGAAGTCCCATTTATATGCAACCGATCCGGCGAAGTCAGATGTCGACGTGTTGGTGAGATCAACCGAGTGAACAACACAACCATTGGTCAGCCCGGTAAACAGGGCCTCAGGCTTGTTGTGAATTACAACGGTTTCGGTTCGTGTCTTACTTCCACAACGATTGCCCACTGTAAGTCGAAGATTATAGGTGCCCGGTTGCGTATAGGTATGAGAAACCTGTTTTGCAGACGAACTTGTGCCATCGCCAAACAGCCAGGACCGGGTCAAGCCATAGCCGATACTAGTGTCCCGAATGTTGACGGTTACACTTTCACAACCGCTCAATGTGTCGTATTCGAATCCAACCACGGGCGTGTAAACAATGGTGAGAGGCAGGCACGTAGTATCCTCACCGCAGTCATTTTTTGCGATGAGGCAAACCGTTTTGGGGCCTTGTGTTTTGTAGTTGTGTAATTGGTCGCCTTTGCTCGATATCCAGCCACTGTTTGTGCCATCGCCAAAATCCCAGTAAAACTGCTTGGTATCTGGAAAGATGCAAAAACTATCGGTACTTATGTTGCGGAAGCGGTAGAAACCACTTGAGTCGCAATTCGTGCTGTCTATGGTAAACCGCGCCTCATCTTTTTGAGATATCTGAATGGGGTTCCAGGTGGTGAGGGAGAAACCGCATGAGTTACTGGCAGTTAATTGAACCGTGGCATTACACAGTGTGGAATTGTATGTGTGCACCAGTTTTTGATTAAACGTGATATTGTCCTTGATTAAGGGATCGCTACCGTCGCCAAAATCCCAGGTAAACACGGTTCCGTTCGATATGTTTTTCGAATTATTGGTAAACGTTATGGGAAAAGGGGCACAACCAATGTTAAAACCGGAGTTAGGTCCGATAATACCTGCAGTTGGTACCCGTTCATTGGTTACCTGACCATAAACCGTGTCAACACAACCACTTGTGTCCGTTGTTATGAACAGAAGGGTGAAAATGCCGGAGTTTACATACAAATGTTGAAGCGTACTGTCTTTGGGTAAGGCCGAGAATGTGTTGCTGTTACCATCTCCCCAAATCACCGTAAGTGTGTTTAAAGTGTCTTCGTTTTTCGTTTGCATAACAAACGAGTCCGGGTCGGTACTCAACTGAATGCAATTAATCCATTGGGGTGTGTCGGCATAACTCGACTGATAATCGAGAAACCGAGGTGTTTGACGCGAAATGGTAACGGAAGTTTGTGTCGAATCAATGCATCCACTGGTGTCGATTGAGCGTAGTTTTAATTGATGCGTTCCCCGGTGCAGTGAGAGTGTGAAAGTCTTTGTTTTCCCATGGGCAGTGTCAACCTTTTGGTTGTTTACATACAACTCGTAGATGGCAGTGCTGGAGCGGCTTCCGGTGGAGGTGTTGGAAATGGTAACGGTTTTCGGCAGACAGATACCTGAGGTGGTAACATCCATGCGCGGGGTAATACCTGTACAGGCATTCGCCGTGTTCAGAAAAAGCAAAGGCAGGCCAATCCAAAAAGAGACCCATAGCCAGGTACTTTTATGAATAATTCTCATTTAATCTTTGATTGCCGGTTACCACCGACCTATACAAAGATACAAAAACCGGAGGAAGTCGCTGTTTACGTGGGTTGTTTGCTCCATAAACGTTGATAAAAGGTATAGAAATAGGAACGGATTGAGGTAAAATCAATACCTTTGCCGCATATAAAACTATCATCGTTTCAGAAGTTATGAAGAGCTTAGAAGGTAATAAGAAAGTTGAACAGTTGTTGGCATCTGTTCGAAAGGAATTTAGCGCAGAGGAAGTGATTGAGTCGTTAAAAGAGATTCGTGAGATTGCACGTGCTGAGAGAAACCCGGCTTTAGTGAAGATCTGTCGTTTGTGTTATACCTACATTGAGGAAAACGGTGATTTCGACATCGAATGGGGAGACGAAGAGGAAGGCTTGGATATGAGCGCAATGGAATACCTGTTGGAATTGATTCTTCAATCAGAGCGAGAGGTTAACTTGCAGGAAATCCGCGAAATCCGTGACGTATTAACCGAAGAATTGTACGGTTAATTACGTGCGTAGATTATTTCTGATATCACTACTTGTTGGTTTGCTAACCAACGTTCAGGCTCAAAACGAGCCACCTGAAACCGTTCTAAAAAAGATTCCCGATTATCGGTTCAACGTAAGTTACGCCTGGAGGCCTTCGCAGCCTATTCAGCACCTGGAAATAGGACTTAATAAGGACCTTTTAAACCTGAAGCAAGATCAAATTCGTTTAGGTTTGGGAGTACGGGCAGGAATTCAGGACAACAATGGTGTACCTTTTACAACGGCGCATGCCGACTTGAAGAAGAGCGATGGAAACATCGATACACTTTCGCTTGATCGAGTGCAAAGTTTCGCCTTTAACTTTTATGCAAATGCGGAGTACTACCTTATGGAGAAACTTTCGGTAGGCATGAATCTGGATTTGCTTGGATTTACCGCGGGGCAGGAGTTTGACGGTACATTTTTACCAGGCTCTGCATCTCGACAGGCGGGACACACATCCGATAATACAGTAACCGCTTTCCCAACATCTTCGAACGCCTATAGCTCACAGAATTCGAAAGGATCGCTAAATGCTCAGTTATTTGTTCGTTTTGAGCCGTTCAGAAGAGTTGGTTTACGTGGAGGGTTCTCGTACCTGTTTCAGGAATTCTCAACAGAAAATGGTTATGGAGCGAATGAAGCCTACCGATTTGAAAACAACGGGCTTGGCTTTTTTATAGGAGTTACGTTTAACAGAATAGAAGAAAAATAGATGACAAACGATCAGCTAGTAGAGTTGAAAGGCCGCATTCAGGCCTTGGGGAGGTATCTTTGACATCCCCAGGAAAAAGGCTGTGATCGGCCAAAAAGAGATCGAGTCTCAGGACCCAAACTTCTGGGACGACCCCAAGAAAGCAGAAGCGCATTTGCGTGAAATCAACAAGATCAAAGTCTGGACCGAGGCCTTTGACAAGATCAGTACTCAAATTGAGGATTTAGAGGTATTGCAAGAATTTAAACTTGCAGGAGAAGCAGATGAAGACGAATTGAACGCACAGTATTCTTCCACGCTTGTTTTGTTGGAAGACCTGGAGTTCAAGAACATGATGAGCGATGAAGAAGATCAGCTCAACGCCGTTATTGAAATCAATGCAGGGGCCGGTGGAACGGAGAGTAACGACTGGGCCGAGATGTTGCAACGTATGTACCTGATGTGGGCAGAACGCAATGGCTACAAAACTTCACTCCTGGAGCAGGTAGATGGTGATGTGGCAGGTATTAAATCGTGCAGTATTGAAGTGTCTGGTGAATTTGTTTACGGATACTTAAAAGGAGAGAATGGTGTTCATCGATTGGTTCGGATTTCTCCTTTTAACGCACAGGGCAAACGTCAAACGTCTTTTGCCTCTGTTTATGTTTATCCATTGGTAGACGATACAATTGAGATTGAAATCAGCCCGGCTGATATCACCTGGGATACGTTTAGAAGTAGTGGTAAAGGTGGACAGAATGTAAACAAGGTAGAGACGGCTGTTCGACTTCGGCACGAACCCTCTGGTTTGGTAATAGAATGTCAGCAGGCCCGTTCTCAGTTAGCGAACAAGGAGCAGGCCATGAAAATGTTGAAATCGCAATTGTATGAATTGGAGTTGCGGAAAAAGAACGAGGCTCGGGCGGAGATTGAATCAGGAAAGATGAAGATTGAATGGGGCAGTCAAATCCGCAACTATGTGATGCAGCCATATAAGTTGGTGAAAGACGTAAGAACGAGTTACGAAACCAGCAATGTGCAGGCTGTGATGGACGGTGATTTGAATGAGTTCTTCAAGGCGTTTTTGCTTAAGAATTCTGGTAAAGAAGAGGAGTCGTAAGGAACTCGGATAAAAAATAGAAAAACTGCAAAAAAGCGATTCTCGCGGTAGATAGTTTCTTACATTTGCAGTCGTTTTTTGAAACTGTGATGCCCAGGTGGTGAAATTGGTAGACACGCCATCTTGAGGGGGTGGTGACCTTATGGTCGTGCAAGTTCGAATCTTGTTCTGGGCACTTGATGATCAATGGATCAATGAAATAAAAAAGCTCGCAAAACGAAGCTCGCTTCAGTTTTAGCGGGCTTTTTTATTTTAGACGGTGTAACCGTCTATGGAATTGATCCATTTCACGGCTTGATCAAGATCGCGCAGCAATCGCACATGCCGCTTCAGTTTTAGCGGGCTTTTTTATTTTAGACGGTGTAACCGTCTATGGAATTGATCCATTTCATCTTTGGGAAGATTCACACCATCAAACTGATCCACGATGACTTATCTTTGAGGTCATTGTTTGACTTTAAACCCGATGAAGAAACTACTTTCTATTTCGTTGCTTGTTGCTGTATTAACCGCATGTTCCACACCCCAAACACCCGATTTTAAAAAGATCGAAAATGTTCGGGTTACGAAAAAAAATGCGGCGGTTTACACCGTTACGGCCGATGCCGTTTATCACAACCCAAATTCGATTGGGGGCAACCTCACCGGAATGGAAATGGACATTCGGATAGACGATGAAGAAATCACGCATTTATCGCAGTCGAAAAATGCAGTTATCCAACCGGAAACCGATTTTGTGGTACCAATTGTTTTTGACGTCGATACTAAACAGCTTTTTGGGGATAAGCAGAACTTCTTAAAAGGCGCCTTATCGAAACTCCTAAACGATAAATTGGAAGTTACGTACGACGGGCATCTAATGGTCCGTTTTCTGGAAGTAGACTTTAAAGTGCCAGTCGATTACTCTGAGAAGATTTCGCTAGGTCTGCAGGTAGACTAGATCAATCCGCAAGCTTCATAATTAAGGTGTGTGCGCCATTGTCAAGTCTAAGCAGATAGGTGCCAGGCTGTAAATGCGATACACCAATGTTCTTGGTTACCTGGGCACTATGTTGGATCAATTCTCCGGTAAGGCTCAGAATTTGATAACCTGACACAGAGTGCTCAAGGTGTAGTTGATCGCGAACAGGGTTTGGCCACACCGTTAACAGACCTTTTCGTTCAATTTCAGCGATTGAACTATTCTTCACTACGGAAACGTCTATTGCGTAGGTTTGTTCACATCCATTTTTTCCAATGGCACGACATGAAATGGTGTAGTCTCCTGCCGCCTTGTAGCTATACTGCACAGGGTTTTGAATTGAGGAGTCGCCGTTCCCGAAATACCACGTGAATGAAGCAATGCTATCGCCTGAGTGTTCCAGTTTAAAGGAGTTAGTGTCGATCGATTGTACGCGAGAGTTGATTGTTACGTTACTATCGTGGAGCATAGGAGGTCGTATGTAAAATGACTTCGAGATGCTGTCGAAGCAGAGTTTTGCACCAGAGCGAACCTGTCTACCCACACGAAGTTGAACAGTTATGGTGTCGTAATTCGTCGTTTCAAAGTCGAAATTATATGCTGCGCCGTTAGCACCCGTATTGGTGGTCCATGTAAGTCTTGAACGGTCCCAGGCACCATAAATAGGAGGTATGGGAAAGCTAGATACGTTTATTAATTCAAATTTATTCGTGCCGGCGCATCGAATCGAATCGTTGCCCACAGCTGTTGTGTCAAGTATAAAATCGACCTCATACGGTATTAACACCGTGTCTCGTTGATAGGCAGTAGACTTACAACCACCTGAACGAGCCGTCAAATGGACCATAAATATACCTCCTTTCGAATAGTGATGGTTCGTGTCCTTGGCGAACACGGGCTTCGAACTATCCCCAAAATCCCATTGAAAAGTGGTTGGTTCTCCTGTGGTGATCTTTGAGAGGTTGGTGAATTTAAAGTCGTTTTCGTGGAGACATTGATAACTGTGGTCAATCGCAAAATCGACTACGCCCATAGAGTCTGAAATGAACTCGATTCGGGCAGCCTGGTTTAGGTATTCCGGTTGGCCCTGAACCAGGTTGTATTCATAAATCGCAATGTAATAGCGCTCGCCGCTGTTGAGATTTGTTATGGTTACGGAACTGTCTTTGCTGTCGTTAAACACACAGTACACATTCTTAAAAGCCTGCGCTTTGCCAAAAACCGAATCAGATGCATAGGTAGTTTGGTCAACCGGCGCAAAATTTGATAACCAGTTTGACATGAATACCAACCGACCATCGCCATTTCCGTTGGTCCAGTTGATGGTTGCCTGATTACAGGTAACTCCAGAGGTTTTGAGTTTGGTTGTAGGTTGCGTAGGTCGTTGAGCAAAAAGGCATGTAACAGAACCTATGAGTAAGATGATAAGTGAGAGGTAAGTTCGTTTCATTGGGCTTAAAAATTGGTTAGTCTTACGAAAATACGAACCAAAGGCAAGCCAGTCTGTCACATGAGTGTCGAAACCGTGGAAATTATTCCATGTACTTCTCAAGCAGTTCACGGCTTGTGATCATCTTAATGATGCCAGGGCGGCTCGCCGAGTAAACGATAGGCACCTGCTGACCGATGGCACTGTTCGAGAATGTACGCTCGCTTACAGATGCTTTGGAAGTATGTTCTTTCCCTGATTTTGTTTTGAATTTGATCTTAAGTGTGTATGTAGTGGTGCGCTTAACCCTTTGAGAATGCCCATCCACTATGACTCCGTAAGCCAAAATACCATCTTCGTCTAATTGACTGTCTTGTGCCATTCCATGGTTTACGGCAAAACCTGCTCCGGCCACAATGCCAATGAAAACAAAGAATCCAAAGGTCTTTCCACGCCATTGTTTTTGTCTCTTCAGTGTGTTCTTCTCTATGCCAAACATAAAGGAAGAAATGGCATAAGACAGCGTGGTTGCCAGAAGACCGCCACCAATAAGAGAGACAAAGATGGCAGACATGTCCCAGGTTACGGGAATAGCATTAAGAAAGAAGAGGAGGATAACCACAGACAACGCCAAAAAACCAAGGCGTTTGATCCATAAACTGCGTTGCAGGTAGATCGCATTTGCCTGGTCCAGGACTTGGCTTATTTCTTCTTCGTTAAGTCCTTTATCTTCTAATAGAAGTTTAATCATTGCTTCAAGTCGTCCTTTTTGAAGCATTTTAACGGTTTCTTTTACATGTTGTTCGTGAGGCATTTTGAAGAGGGATTAGTTGACTTTGTATCGCAGACCAAGTTCTTTTAACGCGCTGATCCACTGATTGTTAACATTTATTTTGAAGCTGGTGGAAACCATGTCTACTTTGTATTTGTCGGCAACGTCGGCAATTTCAAGATTAAGACTTGTGTTTCCTTTTTCGCTGGAGGCCAATTCATATAAACGGTCTACCAGAGAGTCGTTTAGCTGCTCAAGCAAAATAGTAAGTGTGAGCTTTTCCAGATACTTGTCCCGGATGTCGTGCAGAAAGTCGATGCTCATAATCTTAACTTCCTTTATAGTTTCGTCGTAGTAACGCCCCTGAATCTTAGCGGTAATGAACAACATGGAATTGGGGGCGAGGTAACCTTTAAATTTGGCGTAATCGTCACCGAACAAGGCAAACTCAAATGAACCGGTGAAGTCTTCCACCACAAAGATACCGAAGGCCTTACCGTTTTTGGTTATTCTACTTTGATGCGACGTGACAATTCCGGCAAGTTTGAGTCCTGATTTGCCTCCCATTTTGTCCAGGTCGTTCAATTGCTCGAGCGAAGTATTACAGAAAAACTCGATGTCGGTTTTGTGGTTGTCCAATGGATGGCCCGAGATGTACATGCCAATCAATTCTTTTTCGCGGTTGAGCTTCTCCATTTTGTTCCAAGGTTCTACTTCCGGAAATCGAGGTTCGCTCAACGAAACTTCTGAGTCGCCACCGAACAGCGAGGCCTGGTTAGTGGCCTTTTCCGCCTGATACGAGTTGCCGAACCTCAGTGCCAGTTCAATGCCATTCATTGCATCACCTACTTTTTCTACCAGGAGGGCACGGTGATAGCCTTCGAATTGGTCAAATGCACCGGCAATCGCAAGCCCTTCCAGTGATTTCTTATTCACGGTACGAAGGTTTACTCTTCGGGTGAGATCGAATAAATCGTTATATGAACCGCTTTCGTTTCGTTCCCGAATAATTTCTTCGGCAGCTGCTTCCCCAACTCCCTTAATAGCGGCCATACCTACCCGAATTTTTCCGGCCTGGTTTACCGAAAACGACAAGAGGCTTTCATTAATGTCAGGGCTAAGTACCTCCAGGCGCATATTGCGACACTCTTCCATAAACATGGTGAGTTTTTTGATGTCGCTCATGTTGTGAGTCAATACGGCAGCCATGTACTCAGCCGGGTAGTGCGCCTTCAAATAAGCCGTTTGGAATGCTACCACCGAATAACACGTAGCATGACTTTTGTTAAATGCGTATGCTGCAAAGGCCTCCCAGTCTTTCCACACCTTCTCCATTACCTGAGGCTCATGTCCGCGTGCCTGAGCTCCTTCAATGAATTTGGGTTTCATTTGATCAATGATGGCCTTCTTCTTTTTACCCATTGCCTTTCGCAGACTATCGGCCTCACCCTTGGTAAAACCAGCAAGTTTCTGTGAAAGCAACATCACCTGCTCCTGATAAACGGTAATACCGTAGGTCTCTTCCAGGTATTCCTCCATGTCCGGGTCGTCGTAGGTAATTTCCTCGCGCCCGTGTTTACGGTTTACGAAGTTCGGAATGTATTCAAGCGGACCAGGACGATACAATGCGTTCATGGCAATTAAGTCCTCGAACTTGGTTGGTTTTAACTGACGCAGATACTTTTGCATACCATCACTTTCAAACTGAAAGATGCCGATGGTGCTACCCCGTTGAAACAGTTCAAATGTCTTTACGTCATCCAAAGGAATCTCATCCGGGTCAATGTCTACGTTGTGCCTTTGTCGAACAAATTCAATGGCATCTTTAATGATCGACAGCGTTCTAAGGCCCAGGAAGTCCATCTTCAGCAACCCTGCATCTTCAACAACACTGTTGTCGAACTGGGTCACCAGGAGGTCGGAATCCTTCGCGGTTGTAACCGGTATCAGATTGGTAATCTCTTCGGGTGTAATGATAACCCCACAAGCGTGTATACCGGTGTTACGCACCGAACCTTCGAGCATAACTGCTTGCTTGAGCACCTCACTTTCGAGGTCTTTGCCCGCCGATATCTTACGAAGCTCTTCTACCTGTCCAATTTGATCGGAGTTGAGTTTCGCTTTTAGGTTTTTGATGTCTTCATTAAAGACCTTTTTCAGGGATATGTCCGGAACCTTTTTCGCTATCTTATCAACCGCCGGGAGGGGAAGGTCGAGCACACGACCAACATCACGAATAGATGACTTTGCGGCCATCGAACCATAGGTGATGATCTGCGCTACGTTATTGCGGCCATATTTGTCAATTACATAGTCGATTACTTTACCCCGACCAACATCGTCAAAATCGATATCGATATCTGGCAGAGAAACTCGTTCCGGATTAAGAAAACGCTCAAACAGCAGATCGTACTTAATCGGATCCACGTTGGTGATACCGTTGCAATAGGCAACAACAGAACCAGCTGCCGAACCTCGTCCGGGGCCCACCGAAACACCAAGGTTTCGGGCAGCCGTTGTAAAGTCCTGAACAATTAGGAAGTACCCCGGATATCCTGTATTCGCAATTGTTGCAAGTTCAAAGTCGATACGCTCTCGTATTTCTTCGGTGATCTCGCCATATCGTTTTCGGGCTCCTTCATAGGTTAGATGACGCAGGTACTCGTCCTGATCCTTAAACCCTTCCGGAAGTACGTAATTCGGAAGCAGTACATCACGCTGCATTTTGGGCGGAGTTACCTTGTCGACAATGAGGTTGGTATTGTCAATAGCGAAAGGAACATCCTTGAATTTTTCAATCATCTCCGCCTGGGTTTTGAAGTAGAATTCACTATTTGGAAAACCAAATCGGAAGTCTCTTCCTTCACCTACCGGTGTGCTTTGGAGATCGCCGGTATTAATACAAAGCAGAATGTCGTGCGCATTGTAGTCTTCTTCATCAATGTAATGGGAATCGTTTGTGGCGATTACCGGCACATTATATTTCTCCGACCACTTAAGCAGTACCTGGTTCACATCCTCCTGGCTTTTACCTGTTTTGTCGAGGTTGTGCAAGTCGTGGCGCTGAAGTTCGATGTAATAGTCATCGCCAAAGATTTCTAACCACTCCAAAAAGACCTTTTCGGCTTCTTCTTCGGTTTTATGCAAGATGGCCTGAGGAACTTCGGCTCCAATACAACAAGTAGTTGCAATAATGCCTTCACTGTGTTTGCGAATGAGATCCTTGTCAATTCGAGGATACTTGCTGTAAAGTCCCTCGATAAAACCGAGTGAGCACAGTTTAGATAGATTTTTGTAGCCCTCCTGATTTTTAGCCAACATCAACTGATGGCGACGCACATCTTTCTTGCCCCCGGTAAACGATCGCTGGAACCGGTCTTCCACCACATAGAACTCACACCCAACAATGGGTTTTACACCCTGACGCTCAGCCTCCACTACAAACTTAAATGCACCAAACATATTACCGTGGTCGGTAAGCGCAACGGCCTTCATACCGTCATTTTTGGCTTTGGTCATCATTCCCTCAATGCTCGCGGCACCGTCGAGAAGCGAAAACTGCGAATGACAATGTAAGTGACTAAAATCAGGCATAAAAATAGGACTTAAGCGTACACTCGAAGGTAAGAATACCCGTGCAAAATGAGGGAGTTTGGTACAAACTGTGGATTGTTTTTGTAACCCCCTATTTACCAGTTGCTTTGTTCTTCGGTTAAGGATTTGTCACAAAGAATCAGCAGGCTAAAACCGCCTCTTCGCAATAAAGGAATTGACTACATTTGTTCCATGAATCTAACGGAACAAATCTCCGAGCAATTAAAGGCCGCCATGAAAGCCAAAGATCAGGCGACGCTTCGCTCGTTAAG
Source organism: Bacteroidia bacterium (assembly GCA_017640445.1). Taxonomy (GTDB): domain Bacteria; phylum Bacteroidota; class Bacteroidia; order NS11-12g; family UBA9320; genus UBA987. The sequence continues at coordinate 11,767 of JAEPQQ010000065.1, forward strand.
GGCGATAAAATCTGCATTGATGTTGTTAAACACACAGGGAGGAAATGCCCCAACGGCTGAAGACGAAATGGCCGCGTTGGTGAAGATGGCTAAACAGCGAAAAGATTCAATTGCACTCTTTGTTGAGCAGGGGAGAGACGATCTGGCCAAAATTGAACAGGAAGAGCTTACGGTTATTGAGAAGTTTTTACCAAAACAGTTATCGGCAGATGAAATAAAACAAGAGGTACAGGCAATAATTACCCAGGTGGGCGCCAGTGGAATGAAGGATATGGGAAAAGTGATGGGAGTTGCGTCTGGTAAACTAAAAGGCAAGGCCGATGGAAAGGTAATTGCCGATATGGTTAAGCAACTGTTAATGAGCTAAGGCTAAGAACTTGAAGAAGTTCATTGGTTATATAATACGGTTTGTCAAAGAAGAACTCGACTGGAAATACCTGTTGTTTCTGGTTCTTTTTTTAGGGGCAGCTATTTATTGGGCATATCCTGAAGCCAAGCCGTATGTCTTCCGCGGAAAACGATCCAATTGGTTGTCGGAATTTGGGTATTTCGGCTACCACTTCATCTTGTACGGAATTCCCTTTTTTACGGCTTATGGAGGCTATATCGTCTTTAAAAAGCGGTTCGACCTGTTGACCAATTGGAGGTTTTGGGCATTGTCGGTGTTCGCGGTTTCCATCTTTGCTTACCGTGGGTTAGCGGGTATTCACGCCGACCTGATCAGTGAATCGTGGACGATTAATGAGTTTCCTAACTTTTGGCGACGACTGTTTCGCGACTTGTTCCGAATGGCGGCTGCTATGGTTCCGGTAACCGTTTTCTGGTTGCTGTTCGATCAAAGAAGTACCATCGTAGGTGAGGAAGTTGCTACAAACAAACGGTTTAGTTCCAGTCCATATGGTTTTACCCTGAAAAACTTCAACCTAAAACCGTACTTCGGTATGTTGGCTATTATGCTGCCGTTTGTAATTGGTTTTGGACTTACCGATCACTTTGGCGGATATTACCCAAGAGGACTTAAAAACCTACAATACTATTTTGGAATGGGCGTGGACCCACCACAAAATTTACTGTTGTTGTTTGAGTTTGTTTACGGCCTGGATTTTATATCAATCGAGTACTTTTTTAGAGGCTTCCTGGTAATTGCTTTTATCCGCTTTGTAGGCCCTGGTGCTATTTTGCCAATGGCTGCATTTTATGTCTTTATCCACTTTGGCAAACCAATGGTGGAAACCATCAGCTCGTTTTTTGGAGGAAGTTTGCTGGGAATACTCACTTATTACAGTCGGTCCATTTGGGGAGGAATTGTGGTTCACATGGGTATTGCATGGTTGATGGAACTTGGGGCGTATATGGGCAGTTTAAGCAGTTCTTAACAGCATCGAAGTTCTTTGTCCGGCTGCAAATCTCTATACTTGTAAACGGTGAGTTCGTTTTTAAAAACCCCTATCGAATATCTGAAGGGCGTTGGTCCGCAACGCGCAGAACTGTTGCAGAAAGAACTGGGCATTTTTACCTTTTTTGATCTGCTTAATCACTTTCCATTTCGATATGTAGATCGTACCAGAATTCATAAAGTTTCTGAACTATCACCCGATATGCCGCACGTTCAATTGAAAGGAGTGTTGCAAAACCTGAAGGTGTTAGGTAAACCCAGACAAGAGCGATTAACAGCCAGATTTGTCGATGATTCCGGATCGGTGGAATTGATCTGGTTCAGAGGGGTGAAGTGGCTTTCGTCCATGTTAAAGCCAAACCAAACCTACATTCTATTTGGTAAACCGAGTATTTTCAACAATAAGATCAACATTGCACACCCTGAGTTGGAAGACCCTGAAACGCAAATGGGCTTGCCACAGTTTCAGGCAGTTTATCCGAATACAGAAATACTCCGAAACCGGAAATTCGACAATAAGACGTATCGGAAGCTTATGATGACGCTTCTGGAAAATCCTCAGTTTAAGGTACCTGAGTTTATGCCTGCGGGAATCATAAGGTCACAGCAGTTGATTAGTCGCGAGCTGGCCTATAAGTGGGTGCATAACCCGGGAAACTCACGCGAGATGAACCTGGCACTGGAACGCTTGAAGTTCGACGAATTTTTTGTATTGCAAACGTCGATTTTACGGCTCAAAAAAAGTCGAAAGGCCTACCAGGGGGTTGTTTTTGGAAAGGTAGGAGAGAAGTTTAATGCGTTCTTTTCGGAACAGATGGACTTTGAACTGACCGAGGCACAAAAACGAGTAATCCGGGAAATCCGATCAGACCTGGGTAGTGGAAATCAAATGAATCGCCTGCTTCAGGGAGATGTAGGAAGTGGGAAGAGTATAGTAGCCATTTTGTCCATATTAATTGCGGTCGATAATGGTTTTCAGGCAGCCCTGATGGCACCTACTGAAATTCTGGCCACACAACATTATGAAGGCTTCGTCGATAAACTGGAAGCCATAGGGGTAAAAGCCACATTGTTAACAGGAAGTACAAAAACCAAGCAGCGCAAGGTCATTTTCGAAGACTTGGAAAATGGCGACATTGACTTACTCATTGGGACTCACGCCTTGATAGAGGAACAGGTAAAGTTTAAAAATCAAGGGTTGGTGGTAATCGACGAGCAACATAGGTTCGGAGTTGCCCAGCGAGCAAGACTTTGGCAAAAGGCCAATTTTCCGCCTCATGTATTGGTTATGACAGCTACACCGATACCCCGAACACTGGCCATGACTGTCTATGGCGATCTCGATGTGTCGAAGATCGATGAATTACCAAGTGGACGTAAAGAAATAAAAACGGCACATCGATGGGAAAGCCATCGACTCCGTGTCCGTGGTTTTATTAAAGAACAGGTAGATGCAGGAAGGCAGGTATACATCGTTTTCCCTCTTATTGAGGAATCTGAAACCCTGGACTACAAAAACTTGCAAGAGGGGTTTGATCATTTGGTTGACTTCTTTAAACGACCAACGTATCAGGTGGATATGCTACACGGCAGAATGAAACCAGAGGAGAAGGACGCCGTTATGAACCGGTTTAAGGATGGAATATCTCACATTTTGGTATCTACTACTGTGATTGAAGTAGGGATCAACGTACCGAATGCCACGGTAATGGTTATCGAAAGTGCTGAGAAGTTTGGATTGGCCCAGTTGCACCAGTTGCGCGGAAGGGTAGGCCGTGGAAGTGAACAGTCGTATTGTATTCTCATGACCGGAAACAAGTTAACCAAGGTGGCCAAAGAACGTTTGAATGCCATGGTTAAAACAACCGATGGATTTGAAATTGCGGAATTCGATCTAAAACTCCGTGGACCAGGCGATATTGAAGGAACCCGACAAAGTGGTTTGTTAGATCTTAAGCTGGCAAGTATTACCCGAGACGAAGGACTGTTGGAACGTGCCCGTGAAGAAGCCTTTTTGGTGCTAGAAAGAGACCCGGGTTTTGAGTTGCCCGAACATCAGTTGCTGAAAGAACACCTCCTTAGTACAAAAGGATTCGTTGACTGGAGTAGGGTAAGCTAGCGTCTATCTCTTGGTAAACGTTAAGGCCACCTGATTACAACCCAATTGTCCAATAGATAACGAAAAGTCGCTCGGGAATTCACACGACTATTTCACAGCTCAAAAATCACTAACTATGGTGATGCAATTCCTTATCAACACCCCTAGTTTTACCCCGTTCTTATAGTTGTTAAAACATCCGGCGGGAGCCGGTGTTTAGCCTAAGCTACCCATGAAACAGGTTTCTTCACGTTGCCTGGAATTACCATAAGCAACTGATGTGAAGTTTTACATCAAATTGTTGGCTTTGAATGAGTTGGGGCTCGGATTATTTGTCTAGAACATATGTCAACCGTTGGTTAACATTTGCCAGTAACCGAGCCCCTTTTTTATCCGTTTTACATTGAGTTATTCTAAAAGGAAATTTTTTTTGGCATTCGTGTCCTAATATCTGATTGTCGATCGTAAAGGAGGTAAACACAAGATATTAAAGAAAGCATTATGAAAAATTTTATTGTTATTTATCACGCTCCAGCAGAAGTAATGGCACAAATGGCATCAGCTACTCCAGAACAAAAAGAAGAAGGTATGAAGCCATGGTTTGCATGGAAGGAACGATTGGGAGACCAATTGGTTGACTTTGGATCACCTTTAATGGGAGGTCAACGTTTACTTCCGGGTGGCGCTACCGAAAACAGTACCAAGGAGGTGACCGGGTATTCCATCATCCGGGCGAATGACATGGAAGAGGCAAAATCTCTTCTTCAGGGCCATCCTCATTTGAATATGCCTGACACGTGCGACATTGAGTTACACGAAACAGTGGCCATGTAAGATCTGATTCAGATATTTAGTAGCCTTCCTAACCTTAGGAGGGCTTTTTTGTTCCCTTCCCTGACTTCAAATCGATGGTTTGGTCAGGTCTTAAAACAAAAAAACCACGCTGTCGCGTGGTCTGTGTTTGTGGAGAGTACCGGATTGCTTTGCGATTCTGTAGAATCCCCAGCCCAAATCCAGACCCTTTGACGGGTATTATTTTGCTCCCATCCCTGACTTCAAACCAATGGTTTGGTCAGGTTTTAAAACAAAAAACCACGCTGTCGCGTGGTCTGTGTTTGTGGAGAGTACCGGAATCCGATACAACGCTTGTATCCCTTGATGTGACTGGGGTTGCCAATTTGTCTAATCCGTCATGTTCTGTAAAGGTAACCGCATTACTTGTATCACTAACTATTATGCTCTGTTGTATTTTTTGCGTCATCTGGGCTAGGTTGGAACAACTCACTACTATTTGGGAAGTGTTGATTGATTAACTCAGTTCTATCCGGTTCAGGAATCGCATTTATTACAGAACTACAAAAAACAGTCAGTTCACGCAATTTCATACCAAATTTATCCTCGGCTTGTGTAACGGCAGTCGCAACAATTTTTTCCATTTCCTTGTTGTCCTTTATCATTTCAGTGGCAAACTTGACTGCCTTGTTGTTTGCAAGTTCTTCATTCATTTTAGCAAATTCCCGGACTTTTTCAATGTCGAATATTGACATGTAAGAATTCATCGTTTCGGTAATCGATTTTAGACGCTTGATCTCTCGATTTTGTAGTCGAAATAATATGACTCCTCCAACAACGTATACAAGAACTAATATGGACTGAATTATTAATTGTATGTCTTCCATAGGTTGAAAAAATTTATTTGTAAATATAAATAAGAAATATCATGTGAATATTTACCACGGAGACCATTGATTGATGCCGGTGATCAGTGACTAAATGGATTAATTTGTGAGGATTCAGTCGGAACCACTTCAGATCAATCTCATGATTCCTAATTGCTTTCATATAATATACCTTGACATTTTTGGATATTGTTAAGTCGGAAAGCGAAAAATCGTCGGCGATTGATAGGTCAAATGTAAGTGGCTGGTTGCCAGTGTTTTGTGAAATTAGTCAAACCAGGCTGTACGGTGTAATCAACTGATAGTCAGTATTTTGGTAAAACTGCCAAAATAGACAATTATTTATAACTGTCTAATAATCAGCGAGTTGTAATTTTTTGTTTTTTATGTAAGTGGCTCATAATCAAGCACTTACACAAAACGTGTGGAGAGTACCGGATTCGAACCGGTGGCCTTTTGACTGCCAGTCAAACGCTCTAGCCAACTGAGCTAACCCCCCAAATTGAGACGGCAAAAGTGCATCATTTTTAGCAAAAATCCATCATGAAATGGACCATATTCTGAAATAGGGTGGAAATCTAAGAGAGACAACCTCCTAACGTACGTAGGGGCCAACAATATTCAGTAAGCTGGCCTCACTTTGATACCCAATGGTGTCGTGAACAAGCTTTCCATTTGAATACGTCTTTATAGTTGGCAACACCGTTACATTCAGAACCGCTGCCAATTCAGGATTTTCATCGGTGTCGATTTTGATCACCTTAATCTTGCCCGGGTGGTCGTTTTTGACCTTTTCCAAATGAGGTGCCATTTTCTGACACGGTCCGCACCAGGTGGCGTGAAAATCCACTACAACCAAAGGGTCGTCTGCAATCATAGACTCATATTTCTTAAGAGTCAGCGAAGAGGTGGAGTCGCCTGAAGAATCCGAATCCTGGTTGCCCGAATTACAGGCGGTAAGGAGGCTGAGAGTTGTTGCCAGTAGTGTCAGGCTCACCCAATTGCTTCTTAATGCTAGTGTCTTTCTATTCAAACGCATAATGACTTGTCGTGTTTTGGGGCAAAAATCGACAGGAAAACACGATTTATTCGCGGTGCTCAAGAAATTGTTCCAGCAAAACCTGATCGTGGCGATACATAAAAGGTAGGAGTTTGTCTGCGCTTACATATGCACGGCGCTCTTCAGTTGGACCCGAGAGTTGCATCAGAGGATGTCCTCTTCGTTTGCCCAACTCCTGCATTTCTCTCCTCATTCTCATAAGGACCGGATCCGGTTTTACATACACCTCCAGTATGTCATTTCTCCCTGAAATTGTTCGTATTTGCGTCCACTTTGGAGCCAACCGCGTGGTTGACGATTCTTGTGATGTATCAACGCTGCCATGGAGAAAGTCCTCGACACCGTTAAATGCGAGGTCGAGGTTCTTGTTATGATAAAGAGGACCCTTTGACACCAGATAGTTGTTTATCGGGTTCAAGAGAGAAGTGATCCAGTTGATCCGTAAATCCTCCCGTTTCCCAGAAGTAGGCAGGCGTTGTTCCGAAAGGGTACCTTCGGGAATGGATAAGATACGCTGGTCGACCTGGAAATCTCGGGAAGAGTAATAACGCGTGAGGTTGAACGAGTTCAAGTTCTTTGCAATTACATCAATGGCCAGGATAAAGGCGTAGTCATCGTGGGAGAGGGCGGCCTGAAGTTCCGTGAGAGGGACATAGAAAATGGCCTGACTTTTCATGTCCAGGTCCATAACCTCATGTCCATACAACAGAGATATACCTTCTAACCGACTCGTTGAACTGGCATCGGTAAAATTGTGCTTGGTAAGTCGGCACATACCCCAGCCCTGGTGCGCAGAGTCCGTGTATCCGATTTGTATGACTGAATCGATGATGTCGCCTATGATCGGATCTGGAAAGTTCCAAATCATTTCGAATTGAACCTGATCGTCGAGCTCGCTCGTGTCATAGCTGGTTTCAAACAGGGCCGTCTGGTATGTCCGAACCTCGCCTTCCCTGGCCAGCGTATAAATTTTATGCGAGATGTCGTTCATTCGATGACGAATAAACTTGGTCCAGGTAGAGTCGTTGATAACCGTTTGCGCCCAACCCGATGTGCTCATGGAACACATCCATAGTATCAACAACCAGATAAGACGTTTCATGGTAGAACGACGGAGACGCTTGTGGCTACGAGAAGTATCGGAAATCGTGACCCGCTTTCAGTTGGATCAGGAATTCGTACATAAGTTTGATGCAGCCTTCAATGTCTTTGTAGTCCACCATTTCAACTGTAGTGTGCATGTACTTGAGTGGTAGCGAAATAAGTGCAGAAGCCACTCCTACGTCGCTAAAGGCAAATGCATCTGTATCCGTTCCGGTAAATCTGCTAGCGGCCATGCGCTGAAAGTCGATTTTCTTTTTCTCAGCTACATCTACAATCATGTTCAGGAGGTTGTTCTGAACCGCTGGACCTGTTGTAACACAAGGGCCTTTTCCACTTTTCGTATCACCCTGTGTTTTTTTGTCGTACATAGGGCTATGCGTATCATGGCATACATCGGTAACGATGGCTACGTTTGGCTTTAATCGACGGCTGATCATTTCAGCACCCCGAAGGCCAATTTCCTCTTGAACGGCATTAACTACATACAGTGTAAATGGAAGCTTTTTCTTCTTTTCGTGAAGCAAGCGAGCTACTTCTGCAATCATAAACCCACCGGCTCGGTTGTCTAATGCCCGACCTACGATGTATTTCTTGTTAAGCTCCATGGCATCGGCATCAAAGGTTACTACGGTGCCCACATGGATGCCCATTTCTTCCACTTCTTTTTTAGAGGAGGCCCCAACATCGATGGTTAGGTTCTTCAATGAAGGTTGTGGCTCTTTGGCACGGTCGCGCACGTGAATGGCCGGCCAACCAAAAATACCATCTACCAAGCCGTTTTTGGTGTGTAGCTTTACGCGCATACTCGGAGCAATTTGATGATCACTTCCTCCGTTTCGAATCACGTAGATATAGCCGCTGTCATCAATGTAGTTTACAAACCAGGCGATCTCATCGGCGTGTGCCTCGATTACCACTTTGTAGTCCATACCCGGGTTGATAACACCTACGGTGGTACCGTAAACGTCTACTTCATACTCATCGATATATGGTTTGATGTAGTCGAGCCACATTTTTTGGCCAGGTGTTTCAAATCCTACCGGTGAATTATTATTGATGTATTGCTTTAAAAACTTCTTACTTTCTTTACGCATTTTCTCGTGATTGATTGAGCAAATCTAGGCTTTTGTAACCTTATTTACCCTTGGTCTTCGCATCTTTTCCAAACATCCAGAAGATTGTACCGTCCATTACCTTTTTGGCTTCTGCTTCCATAAATCCGTTCACCACTTGTGGCGGGGTTGAAAAGAACGGGTTGAACTGCGAAATTTCTGTATCCTGTAGGATGCTCCACTTGGAATGTCCACCCATAAAAGGGGAGTGGAGGGCGTACACAACCCGGCTGATTTTGTATTCACGAATCATAAATGAACACATGGGGCAGGGTTCACAACTCGTGTATAAGGTATGACCTGAGAGATCGGAAGATCCCACAACCTGATGAGCATTGTGCAATGCAATTACTTCTGCGTGCTCCGACACTTTGTTTTGTGCGTCGTTGAGTCCTTCCGCAACCAATGTGTCGCCTTTAGCTACCAGACTGCCAAACGGTGCATCTCCGTTATCAACGCTGAGTTGGGAAAGTTCTATGCAGCGTTTCATAAATTTCTGATCGTGTGGTTGTATGCCATCATTCATGAGCCAAAAATATCCAATACAATTGATATAATCACAGACAAAAAAAGGCGATTCTCACAGGAGAATCGCCTTGTATAAAACAGATATAAATTGTGTTTACTTCGAACTAAAAAGTCGCTTGAACCGAACCGTAGCGCGATCACTCAGGTAGTACATCACCGGTACAATTACAAGCGTTAGGAAGGTTGCAAACACCAAACCAAAGATGATGGTCCAGGCCATCGGTGCCCAGAAGTCTGCGTTTTGCCCACCAATGTATAGTTTTGGATCAAACTCAGTCAATAGGGTGTAGAAGTTAAGGTTCAAACCAATGGCCAATGGTATAAGACCCAGAACCGTTGTAATTGCTGTTAACAATACTGGTCGTAAACGCGTACTACCACCTTCAATAATGGTTTCCATAACCACGTTCTTGGGCAGTGCATCTTTTTCGGAAAGACCAAGTTCTACACGTTTCCGTTTACGGAGAAGTATAATATAGTCGATCAGTACGATGGCATTGTTTACCACAATTCCGGCAAGTGAGATAATACCAATACCACTCATTAGAATGGAGAACGGCATTCCCGTGATGCCAAAGCCAAGGAATACACCAATGGTACTAAACAGAACCGAGAACAGGATAATGGCAGGGCCAATTACCGAGTTGAATTGCGTAACGATAATTAGGAAAATCAAGAATACAGCAAGGATTAGTGCACTGATCAGGAAGTTCGTTGTGCTTTCCTGCTCGGCTTGTTCTCCTGTAAATTTGATGTCGTAGCCATCCGGCATATTGTAGTCGGCTAGCAATTCTTTATACTCAGCTACAATTGCGTTGGCATTTCCATTCTCCTCAACTTCTGAGAATATGGAGATAACCCGACGGGTGTCGCGACGTTTAACCGATCCATACGTTGAGTTGAACTCAATAGAGCTCACGGCCGAAATCGGAACTTGTGAAATCTTACCCGTTGCCATGTTACGGAAAGTGATCTTCGTATTCAACAGGTTACTTAGGTTGTACCGGTAGTCCTCTTTGAATCGAAGTTGAATTTTGTAGTCATCTTCCCCCTCTTTGTATTTGCCAATTTCCTTTCCTAACAGAGCTGTTCGGATGGTGCTGGCAATTTGCATGGTGCTTAGGCCAAAACGTCGGGCCGCCTCACGGTCAATCGAAACTTCGAGCATCGGCTTTCCGAC
>JAEPQQ010000066.1 GCA_017640445.1 Bacteroidia bacterium
GCTGGTTTTATGTACCATCGATCGTCGTACCTGCCAACCTTTGACAGTAAACCGGAGTCTGGAAGTTATTCTCTTGGTGCGCTCTACGTAGGCTTTGCCCTAACCCGAAAGGCCTTTTTGCGAACTTTGTTAGAAGACAAGATCGCCATATCGTCTGAGTATATGAAGGTGTATGGGGATTTGTTGCTACAACCGTTGGCCACTACCACCACAGAACAAGTTGCGGAGAAGGGCTTCTTGGGTTTTCGATTCGGGGTGTTTTTCAAGATTCCGGGTCAGCGTCATTTCATGAACTATGCATTTCCAAAGATGGAAATTGGCAAAAGAGCGTTGGATGGATGGTACTGGAACGTGGGCTTTGGCATGAACCTGTACAAGGCTTAATGTCTTAAATCAAATTGCTATCCTGGGCTTTTCGAATTGCCTCCACTTTGTTGTGAACGTGAAGTTTTTTATAGATGTTTTCGATGTGTTTTCGAACAGTGAAAGGACTTATCACAAGGTTGGTAGCAATCACTTTATAGCCCAGTCCGGAAGCCAGTTGCTCGAGGATGTCGGTCTCCCTGGGTGTTAGCTTATATGCTTCGTTATTGGTTGGGCCTGTAACCGGGCTCACTTTTTGCATGATTCTCAGAGCCTTGGCAGCAACAGATGGCGTCATAACAGCACCACCCTCATTCACCGTCTTGATCATGGTGTGCAACTCATCGGCATCAATTTCTTTGAGTAAATAACCATTCACCCCGGCCTGAATAGCTTTGATGATCAAGTCGTCGGTATCCAGCACGGTAAGAACCAGGACCTTGATATGAGGGTAGAGTCTTTTGACCTCAGAGGTAGCCTCAATGCCGTCCATTTCAGGCATTTGGAGGTCCATGAGCAATACATCAACCATTTCACCTGCTTGAAGCTGTTGGAGCAAGGCCACACCATTCAGGCTGTGAAACCTAAATTCGATGTCATCAAAAAATGATAACCGGTCCTCAATAGACCTGGCAAGAAAAACATTGTCTTCAGCAAGTGCCACCCGAATCTTGGACGTCTTAGTCATTCACGGGCGAATATAGGCAATCGTTAACCTCTCTCTTTAACAGACAGTTGGTCTACAGGTATGGAAAGCGTAAGACGAGTACCGGTGCCAGGCGTTGATTCGAGCAACAATTGCCCGCCCAGCATAGAACTACGGTGCTGGAAATTGACCAGACCGTTGCCTTTTTCGGTTTTGTTTAGGTCAAATCCAATTCCGTCGTCCTCTATACATACGACTAATTCTCCGCTATTTTCTTGAATCGTAAGATCAATCCGGCTGGGTTTTCCATGTTTCAGTGAATTGTTCAGGCCTTCTTGAATAATTCGTAAGAGGTGTAGGGCGTGCCTTCCGTTAAAAGGAGGGAATTCGGTTAAACCAACCTGGGTTCGGATTTGAGTATTTGGCCAGGCATCCTGCAATGACTTTACGTGGTCAATAAGCCTGTCGGTCCAATCTACGAAGGAAATGCTACCACCTTTCATGGCCCAGATCGAGTCGCGAAACTCTTGTATCGTCCGCTTGGTAAAGTCGCGCGTATCACTGAGTCTGGATTTCACATCTCCAGAACTTGACTGACGTTCCGCAAGTTCCATAGACGAAATTATATAACTCAATTGAGCACCAATGTTGTCATGTAGGTCACGTGAAATCCTAAGTCGTTCTTTTTGGATTTCATTGTGTGTGTGCTTCTGAGCAAGCTCCTTTTCAAGTCGGTTCCTCCGTTCCACTTCTACCCGTTTTTGTTTTTCTGTGTGATATACGTATACCGAAATAGCAGCCAGAACGAGCAACACGACTGATATAATAAACAATTGAACATTTTTTCTTCTAGTACGCGCTTCTTCTTCTTTTAGCCTGCTTTTCTGAATAAACAGTTCCTTTTCCTTTTTTTCAGAGTTGTACTTCTCCATTACCTCGGCAATCTTCTCCTCTTTTTCAACCTCATATAGTTCTGCATATAAACGCATACGCTGAACCATGTAGTGATACGCTGATTCGAAGTCGCCACGAGCTTCAGAAACGTATGCAAGGCGTTGATAGATTCCGAACTTGACCTTGGGAATGTTGGTTTTTTCTGCAATCAGGAGCGCCTCTTCAAGCGCTTTTTGGGCACTTTGCAGATCTCCATTTTCCTGGTATAATGTGCCGAGCGATGAGAGGTTGTTGGCCAATAATCGATTGTTACCCAATTCGCGATGAATCTGAATGGCAATTTGGGTATACTTCATGGAAGAGTCTGGCCAACCCTCGCGTTCAAAAACCTCACTCAAATTCGTATAATTGATGGCCAAACCATGGCGGTCGTTTAGACGAATTTTAATGGGAATAGCGAGTTGAAGGTACTTTTTGGCAGAATCGAATTGCTTGGTTAATTCATATACCAGTGCGAGGTTCGAATACGAAGCACTTACGCCATATTCATTGTCTTGTCGTCGGTACTCTTGCAGCACCTTGTAGTGTTGTTCCAGAGACTCATCGTACCTCTTTTGTTCCTGAAGAATAACGGCGATGTTGTTCATTGCGTTGGCCCGACCTTTGTCGTTGCCAAGCTGTTCAAAAATTACGATGGCCTTCTCAAAAAATGTACTTGCCTCAAAGTAATTACCCTGATTCCAATAGATTAAACCTTTGTTGTTGTAAGCACTGCCAATGGCTTTTGTGTTTTGGTCTTTTTGAGCAATCGCAAGAGCGGAGTCGTAACAACTCAGGGCAACTTCCCATTCATTTCGTATGTCGTGAACAATGCCTTTTCTTAGATAGGCTTGTGCGAGCAACCCAGTCTCTCCAATCTTAGAGCTAAGGGCGAGTCCATGTTCCACAAAAAACAGGGCTGTATCGGTGTTGCTATAACAAAACCGCATTACCAGGTCGTTGTAATACGAGGCCTTCAACGAATCGTCTTTAGGGTATGTGTTCACCAGATAAAGCAGACTATCTGTAGAAACGGCAGAACACACGAGAGGAAGAAAAAGCAAGTATCCAACGAATAGCCGATGGAAGAACCGGAAGTTTAGTGACCAGGACATTTGAACCGGAAAATAGGAAAAAGCCTGCATCAGAAGAAATTTTTATTGGTGAAGGTGCCCCGGTATGCCTGAAAGAACAACCTGTAGAAAAATGGTTAATAATGATGGTGTTTACCCAACTAAATTTGAACGTATTAACACCAAATTTAAGTTAGAGATGAAAGCACAAAAAATCGGTATTGCCCTGGTGGTAATGTTCTTTACAAATCTGGCATATGGTCAGAATCCATGGTTAAACACATCCCCATTCAAATTGGGTGTTGGTTTGCATAGTCGCACTATAAACGATGTGTATCACGGGTTTCGGTATGAGCAAATTGATAACCTTCCCGGAAACTCAGGGCCGTTAACAAAGGCAGATGACAATCAGATCTCCCACCTTCGAATGCCGATGGTTTTTGAAAACATAGGGAAAAACCTCCATCATGAAACAAGTGTTACCGGGGTTTGGGATGTGCTTTGGGACCTGCTGGGTGGAACAAAAACGATGTATGAAGGCGGACCAGAAGCACGACGGTTTGAGATGTTTCGAACTCATTGGGCTTTTGGTGGTTGGATTCAAGACAAATACGGAGTGTTTGGTGGCGCACAGTATGCATATTCCACCGTTCGTTTACAAGATCCAAGTGCTCCTGACGAGATGATTGTTGGTGGTAATGAACGAGGCTTTCACGTAACCGGAATGCTAAATCTCGATAGAGCACTAATCAAGTCCAGGTTTATGTACGATTGGGTACGTATGTCGAAGGGACACCAAACAGGAAGTGCGTTTACCGTAGATGTTCAAGCGTATTATGGTCTCAACAAGGAACGAAGCTTTGGTGTGTTTGGAGGACTTCGTTTTAAAACACTATCTCAAACCGGACCAGCTGGAACACCCACGGAAGATTGGAGGAACAAAGGCATCCAAAACCAGGGAGTGTCTAACTTTTCATACCAATTTCCCGATATGAAGATGAGCGAAACGTATACACGCTTTGGTATTTATGCGATGTTGTTTGGCTCTAACAAGTAAACAACAATTGACGAATTTCGAAGCCGGCGCAATCGGTGAAACACAGTACGTATTGTAAAGCACAAACAATCCTACTACAAAGGCCGATATTCAAAGTTTCGGATGATTATTTCCTGCTCCCGCCCATCAGTGGGGGCAGGATTTACCCATGGAAGGATCCAGAGGTTGATTCGGGCAGTGGTTTCAGAGCCAGGTGCAGGAATAACAACAGGTGCAGATTTTCGTCCTCCCTCTTCTTTAACTCGGGCGGGAAAGCCCAGGTCGAAATCCCATTCGCCCAACATCGCCCCCTGTCCATAGGTGTCACCTTCATAACTCACCCATGTGATCAACGTGTCTGTCCACGTAAAGGCATGCGTAGTTACACCGTTTAGTTTTCCTGCCTGATAAGCAGGTCGATTCATTCGCTCGGGATACAGTGTGCCGAAATTAATCGGTTGAACACCATATTGAAGCGTGGTAGAGTCGCCTGCATTCCCCCAACGGCTTATTTCAATATCCACTTCCGAGTTTGCATCAGAAGCAAATGTATTATTGTCCCAGGTAAACAGGCCAAGTACAATGTTTTCAGGTATGTTGTCGAGACTTCCTTCTACCGTAAAGATATAGGTTCCATAACCCATAGACTCATCAGCAACCACCTCGGTACTCATCCACTTATCCTGTCGGTTTACAATTTTCATATGAAGAAACCCATTGGAGTCAATGGTGATATCCTCTTCATTTCCAGAAAAATAATTAGGCCCGGGTCCCCATTGTTGATTTTCATGGACTTTTACGGTCCAGTTTCTGCCAGCAAAACGAATACTATCCCCAACCCGCCCAAACTCAGAAGTGTTAACGGAAGGTGCAGGTGGGTCGGACTGGTGGCAGCCAAGAACACCAAACAAAGCGATTGATGCAATAAGGGTAAACCCTTTAACCATGTACTTCATTTTCTACTAATTGCGTTTTTCAATTTCTATAAAAACAAGCTTACCCCACAGCGAAGGATTCTTGTAAAAATCTCCATTTGCCTCGTTGTTCCATCGCTCCTGGGTTATTCTTTCCTTCCCATTTCCCTTGTTAATGGCTACCTCAAGATCGTATGTTTCGCCATTATCAAAGCCATTAACCTCGAGGTACGAAAACGGAATACGCGCCTCAAAAGAATATCGGTTGTCGGAGACCTTGGTTGTCTTAATATCTGCATTCTGGATTTGACGTTTTTTCCTCATATCCCAAATCATAGGATCTGTGGAAAGTCCAAGAGCAAAGTGTTGGTCACTATACAAAAAAGACGTTCGTTTTGGATTCGCATCTCGGTTGGTGCTGAGGGCTATTTCCAGGCCATCACCATTCCAAACTTCACCATCTCTTTTGTTATTGAGAAGAGGTGTGTTGTCTTCAATTGTGCCCGATATATACAAGTATTTGGAATCAGAAAGAAGTTGGATTTGACTTTCATTAATAACAACAGGTGTCGTGGTTTTCCATACAGATTCGGAAGGTACTCCATCTATCGTAATGATGTCGTTTGAAACATACGCACTTGTATACCTCTTCGCCACAAGTCCTTCGTACGGAACAACTTTTATTTCATCAAAATACACATCGCCAGAGGCCTCAAATTGAATAATAAGTTGCTTGATATTTGAAGCATCTGCTTCAAACTGATCCCAGCCAAAATCAGAAAGTGGTAGTGTAACCGTTGCCCAATCTTCGTTGTCATCGTGTTTTATGTATTTCGGTGCCATTCCGATCCACGCCTGAAGGCCACTGTAATCTTCCAGTGATGCAGCCAGAGGCAGGGATGTGACCTTTCCTGTTTTGCTATGTGCCTTGATTTGAATAGCTGCTTTATCCAGTATGGGAGAAAGGTCTTTGGAAGACCAACCATCCCAACCAACACCTAAACCAATCCAGTCACACCCACCTTCCTGTTTGTCCCACTTGAGGTGTATCGCACCCTTACCGGAAAAACGAACTTCGGAACTGTTTTGAACCGTAATACACTTGGGGTTTTCGGTAAACCAAACCTCTGAGGTGATGTTGTCGGTAAGAATATTGAGTCCGTAGAAATTGGAAATATGCGGAGGTTCTGGCTTACTAGCAGGTGCATCGAACAACGCATTGGTTTTCAACATGTTGCACGAAGTGAGAAGGGCCAGGGTTAAGATACAAATAGCAGATCTCATGGTTACAGACTTAAAGGGTTACCCTCGGTGAAAATAACAAAGTCCATAAGCGCCTTAGAATACCCAGTTGCCGGATTGGCGAGAAACAAGCAGGACAGTGTGTGGAGCTTATCAGGGTTGTGTTGTCCATTCCCATTTGGAGATGAAGGAGATCCGTTAACCAATGCAATCATGTCTGAGTATTTCATCGAAACGATTTGCCAACCTGCATCGAGATTTTTGAGCTCGAGAGAGTACATGTCCTCATTGGCTTCGGTGAAGTTCCCATCGTCATTATCATCCTCTTTAAACTGAAAGAGTACAATTCCATTAGTGAGAGTGTCGGGTCGGTACAAAACCACATTAAAATACAAGTCACTCGGGTTGCTGGGCAGATCAAATCCATTTGCGCCATACGCTGTGGCCGGAAAGTCGATCAATCCGATTAGGTAATCCCAGTTTACCTCACCCGCCATATCAAAATAATTGGCTCCATGTGGCACCACCTCGCTATTTTCAATGGTAAACGACATGTTGGCACCGCTTTGAACAAATAGGTTCCAATCTGGGTTAATACCATTCTCGAAATCGGCTACCAAACGTCCTTCTACCACACGGGAACCAGTAACTGAAACGGAAACAGAGTCCGAGAAACTCGAGTCCGCTTCTACGGTCAACACTGCGGTACAACTTCCCGTACCAAAACTGGGAAACTGAGTGGTCGACCCATCCCACAAGCCGGAAGATTGATCAATCGTTCTTGACTTCCCCTGAATGATTTTTACGGCTGAGGTAGAATTACTTTTTATGGTTAAGGTCCAATCGGTAAGTTTACTAAACCGGGCTGAAAAGAACACTGTTTCTCCGGTGCTAAAGTCAACTTCGGGTTGGTTTACCTTCAACGTTTCCAAAACCGCAAAATCTCCATACAAATCATTCAGACTTGGGCCTTCTATGGTATCCGAGTCACGCTTGCAACTCTGGAAAACGAGTAAAGGGCCAAGAGCAATGAATACCAGAAAATGGGTTATCAATTGAGTTTTTATAGTTTGCGTCTTCATAATCTTCCTGTTAAAATTTCATACTGTACACGATACCAAACTGACTTAAGTCAAAGCTCGGATTTTCACTGGCTGAGTCCTCGTAGTTAAGCTTCTGCCAAACAATGTTCAGGTGGTTCTCATCATCAAACGTATAGCGGAGTGCAAGCATGAGAATAGACTGTTGCATTTCCGTCTGAAATGGGTCGAAGTCAACAATTTCCGTATAGGTATTTCGAGCACCAATCAGCTCGTTTCCAGATGCGTTAATCATTCGATAGTTTGCCAATAGGTCAAAATCCGTTGCAACCCCGATTTTAATTCCAATATCGGCTAGTGTGGAGGTGAGATCAAGGTTACCTTCGGCAATTGCCGTTGACCGTGTTGTATTACGTGTTATAAGACCGTAACTAAGTTCCAGTGCACGCTTGAACGTTGGTATCAGCGTATCGATTCGAAATTTTCCATTGACATTAATGGTGGAGAAAGAGCGAAGGTCTTCCACACCTTGGCCTACAATTTCGCTCAGCCCTTGATAAGAAGCCTCAATGTCAATTAGTTTATTCGGAGAGGTGTAATCCAGTTCTATAGCAAAACCCTGTCGGTTTGGTGTTGCCTTGCCATAGGGTTGAACGTTGTCGTACTGAGGTGCAAAAGCTTGCAGCTCAGGAGAAAAATCGATTTGGTAAAGGGATGCATCTTGCATCATGTCAAGCTGGGTCAAGGGTCTAACCATTTGTGCATTTCCATATCGGGGGTATAGCAGGTTTAATGCATCAAAGTTGATCCGCTTGCTTTGGGCTCCTATGCTTCGAAACTGGGGGCCAACGTTTAAATAGTTCACCGTAAGCGAAGGCAGTTTTTTATCCTTGCTGATACTTAGGTCGAGATCAAAGAAGTAATCCCTAAGTTCAGCAGCATCTGGATCGTTTAGAACATATAATTCAGAAATACCGCTTTCAGATTTAAACTCCAGGTTGATTGATTTAACCTTCGTTTTAGCATTAACAGTGCCCGTAACTACAGGATTGTGTAGAGCCATGTTCGACCGGGATGTACCCTTAATGTCCATCAGGTCAATGTAGTTTACCCCAAAAACGAGGTTGTTGTTTTGTACAAGAGTTCCATTACCGCCAAAGAATATCCGGTCACTTTGTTGCCCAAAATCAGTGGGTCGATTACGAAACACAAAGGTGTTAACCTCCAGTTCCTTCACCAACTTCGGAAAAAGCAAGCCAAAATCAACAGCAGCTCCTTGTTGTCGCCACGTATTGTCATCGGTATAGAAAAGATCGTAGCGCACCAATTCCCGATAGATGTTTAATGCTTCGGATTGATGCGTGCTTAGTTCTTCCAGATTGTTGTAAAATGTATACGGTGTTAGTTTGTAGTTGATGTCACCTAACTGATAACGTATAGCATCTCGAACAAGGCCCTTCAGATAAAGCTGCCGCATATCAAATGTAATTCCCGATCCCCAGAAACCTCCAAAGTCATTTCGTACCCGGACCATGCCATGTACAAATGTCTTGCTGTTGGGTTTCGCGTTAAAGGCAATATCAACCAGAGCATGTCCCCCGTTAAGCTTTTGAGGAGTTACCGTATCACCTTCAGAGGCGATAGTGTTTTGTTGGAAAACGCTTCGTGCCGCGCCAGAGGCCCACACTTTTTTTCCTTGAGCAAAGGCGTTAGGAGCCAAGGCAAGGAGTACTGCGATTGTGATATAGGATACTCGAATCATTAAAATGATAATTTAAGTTCAACAACTGTTTCGGTGCCATTAAAGGCGTCGCGAATGAAGCTCTTGTCTTCAAAGCGAAACCATCTGTGGCGAATGAATAAGGCGGTGTTTTTGGCCAGGTTGTAGTCAATACCTAACCCAATACCCCAGCCCTCCTGATTTCTTGGTCGTCGGCTAATGTCGTCGGTTTCTGTTCGGTAGTTGGCAATGATGCGCTCATAGCCCCAGTAGGTGGCAATTACCGTCTTGGGGTTTAGGAGATAATAGGTCTCCAGCTCGTTGCTATAATGTCGTAAATATGCTTTTTCACTGAATACGGTTATTGCCGAGTTAAAGTCCTGAACGGAGGAATAGCGGTTCAGCAAGAAGGCATAGAAGTCTTTTAGTCCCAGCTTTCCACGATATTTACCCTGAACTTCAATTACGTTGAACTTTTTAGCAACCCCGGTATCGCGTAATTCCACAATTTCATAAACATCCCGGAAGATGACATTGTATCGGTTATAGGCGCCTACTTCCGTTGGGAAGTTCCAACGCCAGAAACGAGACCGTGTGAGTTGGTTAACTGGGTGGCCATAACTTATGCGGTTGCTAAGGCCTTTGATTTCCGAGGATATGCCATTGGCAACAGAAAGCTTGAACTTCTTAAAAGGGAATTCGGCATTGATATTAACCCCTTGTCGATTGTTGGTAAACTGGCCGATGCCAGTTAAAGAACTGGCAAATGGAGCAAGGGTAGCGCTGCTACCAACCACTCCTGCCTGAAGGTTGTTGTTTGAAGCCTCCCGGATTGCAGAGTTCCAAAAAATTGCGTTGTTGTTGATCACATTGGGGTTCACACGGAAATAATGAATCTCGAAGGGAAACCGTACCCGTTTATCATTGAAGTTCAGCTTAACATTAATGGCTTCGCCCCATGGAAGGTCGTGTATAGGACTAAAATACCTGCCAGCGCCAATCTCCGATTTGAAGAGTATTCCTTTGGCAATGTTGGCCTGAATCTGGCCGGTGGCAATATTGAAACCGATACTTTCTGTATTCAGGCTATCCGAGAAGGTTTGGTTATTGAACGTATTGATAGCTGCAAAACCAAATGGTAAGTCTCTCTTTAATTGACCACCATACGACAGGTTTGGGATGGTCAAAAAACCACCGTTTAGCTCCGTCTTTCCGTAAAGTGCTTTGAGACTCAGTTTGCCTGGAAGTTGCGAGGCCTCTACAATAGTACCAGTAAAAGCCTTTTCACCCCATCGCGTATCCTGATTGATGTTGCCCGAGCTGAAAAAGTTGTCATAACGGTCCACGGTTTTTCCACCAATTGGATCCCACGGGTTTCGCTCAAAAAGAATAAAACGGTTGTAGCCGGTAAAAGCGGCCAGTGTCATGTCGCTGATGGATACCCAATGAATTCCACCGGTTTTAATTCCGATTACACCCAGGTCGGTCTCAAAGTTTCCGTATAAATTGATACCTAACAACAATCCAAGGTTACCGGCCAAACGGGTACCTGAAAGCGGACTGTAAACAGTGGGTTTTGCGGAGTTTGACACCTGCCCCTGACCATAGGTGCTGCCAAAGAGTCCATCGAGAAACTGAAACGCATACAAATCAAAACCCCAGGAGGTTTTGGCCGATGGTCGACCGGAGAAGTTTAGTGTAAGATTAGGAAGTTGGGCATCATCACCAATAAAAAGTGACCGCGGAAGTGCCGTATCTCCTGAGCCTCCCTCCGACAACAACAAGGGCGATCGGTGGTGGGTATAGGTTCCGAAGAAGCGATACGTGCCCCCTACTTTGAACGTGTATAGAGCATCGTCAGGCTTTTTGGGAAATACTCCAATAGAGACTCTGAACGCAGAGTCTGTCACTGACTTGAGGAACTGCAGTTCCTGAGCCGTACTATCCTGAATTCCAGATTTACTGGTTTGACCGTTTGCATAGAGTCCGGTCAACAAAATCAGGAAGACGGCGATATGTCGATTAATCATGTTCATTTGAATACATACCATAAAACCATTACTGCTACAATGAGAAGGGCCGACAGCAGTATATTCAGCCTTGATCCACCAACGGATAGGGTAGATCGGTTCCATGTTATTTGGTTAATTTCTATTTCGGGTTTTGCATCTTCCGGCCTGGATGAAGCGAGCAGAATAACCGCACAAATCACAAATAGAAAGAAGGCAAAGTGTAGGAAGTTTATTTCTGTAAAATAGAGCAGGGCGCCCGAAAGATGATCCTGGCCCAACTCAAGACCTAGTCGCACCAAACCAATTACAGCACCTGCCAACAATGTAACCCGAGCAGCCTTAGCGGTGACACGTTTGCTCAAAATTCCAATGAGGAACACAACGGCAATAGGGGGCGAGATATACGCCTGAATGCTTTGCAACTTTTGAAACAAACCACCTTTTAACTGTTGCATAAAGGGTATCCAGGCAAGGCCAAGCAGAACCAAAGCCACCGTGGCTATTTGTCCAACATATACCAGTTGTTTTTCCGAAGTTTTGGGTCTCCATTTGCGATAGATGTCCATGGTAAACAGGGTGGAGCATGAGTTAAAAACCGAAGACAACGAACTCATTAAGGCAGCAAGAAGACCCGCGATAACGAGGCCCTTGAAACCTGTTGGTAAAACCGACATGGTCAAAGCAGGAAGGGCAGCGTCATAATCCAATCCGCCAGAGGCTTTTGAGGGAAACGCAACCAGGCTGTGGTCACCGGTTGAGAGTGCCATGGCAATAACACCGGGAAGAACAAAAAGGAAGGGCGGCAATAGTTTTAGAAAACCACCAAAAATGCTCCCCTTACGCGCCTGGTCGATGTTTTTCGCTGCCAGGACCCGTTGCACGATAAATTGATCGGTACACCAATACCAAACACCAAGAATAGGAGCTCCCAGTAGGATGCCTGTCCACGGAAAGTCAGGGTGATTCATCTGTCTCCAGAGGCTTAGTGACTGTGGCTCTGTTTGGGTTACAAGGCCTTCCCAGCCTCCAAGCTCGTGTAGACCGAAATAGGTAAGCCCAAGGGCTCCGGCAATCAGTACAACCATTTGCAAAAGGTCGGTGTACACAACAACCGTTAATCCGCCAATAACCGTATATAATCCGGTAATGATTACAATTAGTAGGGCACCTTTCCAGAATCCGATTCCCAGTAACGTTGTAAAAACAATACCACCTGCCGCAATTGTGACCGAAATTTTGGTTAAGACATACGCAATAATAGATACCCAGCTTAAGTAACCACGGGCCCATGAATTATATCGTTTCTCCAGAAACTCGGGCATGGTGTAAACCCCGCTCTTCATATAAAAGGGAACAAAAAACCAACCCAATAGTAAGAGCATAAGTGCCGCCAGTATTTCAAACTGACCTGCCGCAAAATCACCCTTGGCTCCTGCTCCTGCCAACCCAATGAGGTGTTCTGAACCAATGTTCGAAGCAAAGAGGGAGGCGCCAATTACCCACCACGAAAGATTTCGCCCGCCTAAGAAGTAAGAAGACGTTTCATCGCCACTGCTGGAGCGCTTTCGACGGAAAAAGAAAAATAAAGCAATACCGAAAACGGCCAGGAAGTATCCTGAAATAACACCGATATCCGTTATGGCTAAATGATCAAACAAGGTTATTCATACTCAAATTGAAGCGTTCTTTTTTTCAATTGGACAGGGGGTTGGGCATTGGGGTTCGGGCGGACATAGAACGGAATGTTAACATAAGCCATGTGGCCTTGTCCATCATATCCAGAAACATAAATTCGGTAAGCACCCTCTCTTTTAGGTGTTACAAACTGCATTTCGCTTCCAGAACGTGCCTTGATCAATCCCGGTATTGCGGGAGGAGCAGTCTCAGCATCGCCACCTGCTTTCAGGTCCGTACTTTCCGAAACGATTTGCCACTTTACTTTTACCTTGTCGTTGTCCGGGTCGGTGAACATTGCCTTTACCCGGTATTTCTCTCCTGAAATCAGAATGTTGTCTTTGGGTTGTGATCCATCTTTGTCAATGCCAAATCCCTGAATAGCAGGGCTTGAGTTATTGGGAGCAGATAGCCGCCACAAGTGATGCAACTCATCGATTGGTGCCGTGCTTTTACCGTCTTCACTAAATAAACCATACCAGGTAGACGTGGTTTCCTGCTTTTGTCCCCACAAAAAAACATAGGAGCCGATGCACTGGGCACTGTCTGCCATAATGTAGCGAATGCGTTCAGCATAACTCGCCGCTTTTTCCGTAGAGGTTTGCTCAATTGGTGCACCCCATACCGTCTTGGCTACTTCCCAATGACCATTAGGACCCCACTCTGCTATGAAGTAAGGGCCTTTCCATCCAAACCTGGAGACCTCATCAACCGCTTTTTTAAGATCTCCATAGGTATTTATTCCATAAATGTCAATGTCGGGGGCGTTTTTCATTACCAGCGAAACCTCAGTAGAATCAAGCCCCGCCGTAACCGTGGTGGTAGGGTGATTTGGGTCTACTTCATGGATCATTTTGGCGATATCCTGAATGGCATTCCAAACCTTGGTATTCGAATAAAACAAGTCTACTTCATTACCGATTCCCCACATCAGAAGTGCCGGGTGGTCCTTTAGTTGTTTCACCTTACTCGTAAAGTATTCCAGTTGCTTCTTTACGGCAGCCTCGTCGTTGTAATCAAAGCCGTGGCGCTCATGTTGAACCCAAAGCCCCATGGTAACCGTTAAACCAAGCTTATGTGCTTCGTCCAGATACTTTTCCGCATTTTCCAGACTCCACGTACGAATTGAATTTCCTCCAATTTCGACCAACTTGTCGAGGTACACCTGACCGCCTCCACCTTTTATGTAATAGGGTGTTCCGCCTCTGTGCAGTTGCCAGCCATTCGAAGTTTGTACAACTTCTACCTTAATGGGTTGTGCTGAAACCAATTGACTCCACCCGAGCGCAACAAGTAATAGTCTGACGGGTAGCAGGCTAAAAATTGAACAATTGCTTTTTTTGAGACTCATATCGGTTCTTGTCAAAGTGAAACAGTTTTGCAGGTCGGTGGGAAACGTTTTTCTGCACCTCATCCAGCGGAACCAGCACGTCGGCGCCCAGAATTTTTTTGCGAAAATTGGGTTTATCAAATCGCTCCCGAAGCAAAGCCTCGTACATACCCTGAAGTTCAAGCAGGGTAAACTTTGGTGGAAGAAGATCAAAGCCAACCGGCTCTTTGCGCACCTTTGTTCTTAAGGTTTCGACCGCCTTTGTTAAAATTTCTTCGTGGTCGAACGCCAGGCTGGGAAGATCGTACACATCAAACCACTTTACGTTACTGGCCCATGTAGAGGCAATTGGGTGGTGGTTTTCCGAGCGCACCAGGGCATAATATCCAACGGTAATTACACGACCAACCGGATGTCGGTCAATGCTACCAAATGTATGGAACTGCTGCACGGGTATATCCGTCAAGCCCGTAAGTTGTTTTAGAACTCGGCTCGCAGACGACGTTAAATCTTCGGATGGATTTACAAGATCGCCCGGAATTGCCCAACTATCCTTGAAGGGCTCGGCCCCCCTCTGAATAAGTAAAACACGAAGGCTGCCCTGGTGATAGCCAAAGATGATGCAGTCTACAGAAAGACCGAAGTGAAAGAAGTCTTCAAAAGGTAAATTGTTCTCTGAAAGAAAGTATGTGTCGGGGTTTTTTTTCTCCAAAATCTGAGTATTTGATCGACACAAACATATTAAAAAAAAGTTATAGTACTTTTTACTTTAAGTTTTTTTTGCGTATTTCGACTTCGATTCAGGGAGGAAGTTTTCCGAATTTCAGAATGAATTCAGAAGCCTGCTAAGTGAGTCAAACGACCACCTGGTGTGTCCAAGACGCCTCCTTAACAGTTCAATTTTACTTGAAAATTATGAGATCAAGAAATCAAATCATAATGATGATAGCCCTTATTGTGGCCCTCGGAGGCCTGCTTATGGGGTTTGATGCATCTGTAATTTCCGGGGTGGTGAAATTTATAGAGCCCGAGTTTGGGCTTACCAAGCTTGAATTAGGTTGGTCCGTGGCTTCACTTACTCTCACTGCCACTTTTGCCATGATGGTGTCAGGGCCATTAAGTGATCGTGTTGGTCGAAGAACCGTACTGCGCTATGCCGCAATGCTCTATGCCATCTCTGCAGTTGGTTCAGCCATTGCTCCAAACTTCCTTTTTCTGGTAATTGCCAGAATGATTGGTGGTTTTGGAGTAGGAGCATCGCTCATACTGGCGCCTATGTACATTGCCGAAATGGCTCCACCCGACATGAGGGGAAGGCTGGTATCTTTCAATCAGTTGAACATTGTAATCGGTATTTCATTGGCGTTTTTCACTAACTACCTTATTCTTCAACTGGGTAAAAGTGATGCTGCATGGGCCATAAACTTAAAATTCGATGAGCATAACTGGAGGTGGATGCTCGGACTGGAGGCGGTGCCTGCCGTTTTATATTTTGCAGGGCTCTTCTTTGTTCCAATGAGTCCGCGTTGGCTTATTTTAAAAGGAAGATTCGATGAGGCTACCACAGTTTTAGCGAGGTATTCATCCAAGTCGGAGGCCGATCAGACCATAAGTGATATAAGAGACAGTATCGAAACCGAAAAAGACAAGGAAAAGATCAATTGGTCCGAACTGTTTAAACCGGCAATGCGTCTGGTACTGAGCATAGGAATTGTGGTGGCCATTTTACAACAGATAACTGGTATCAACTCTGTTTTCTTTTATGCGCCCATGATATTTGAACAATCCGGTATAGGAACCGACGCATCGTTTGTTCAGGCCATTCTCGTAGGGGTGACCAATCTCGTATTTACCATTCTTGCCTTGCTTTTGATTGATCGATTAGGGAGAAAACCCCTTCTTACCGGAGGTGTAGTAGGTATGGCTGTTTGTCTGATGCTGCTCGCATATGGTTTTCATTCAGCAACGTATTCGTTAACACCTGAAGCGCTTACCAGCTTGCCAGAGACAATCGATCAGGCGGTGTTGCAACCAATTTCAGGAGTTACGTACTCAAACGACATTGAATTCAATAAGGCATTGGAATCAATGTTCTCTGCAGAACAGATTTCCGCGCACAAATCTGACCTGGTTAAGGCGGCTATTACCATGAATCCCATGTTAATACTTTTTGGAATTCTTGGATTTGTTGCGTCGTTCGCTATTTCAATCGGGCCCGTTATGTGGGTGCTGTTTTCGGAATTGTTCCCCAACAAAATTAGAGGTGTTGCCATCTCATTTGTTGGCCTGATTAATTCTGCCGTCAGTTTTCTTGTGCAGTGGATCTTCCCCTGGGAGCTCGAGACCCTGGGTAATTCATGGACCTTCTTTATCTATGGCATATTCGCCATTTTAGGTTTGATTTTCATAGTTCGGGTTATTCCCGAAACCAAAGGCAAGTCTCTGGAAGAACTGGAAGAACAATTGGTGCCATCTCAGAACTAGTACATGAAGAGTTTTAAACATATAAATGTCGTACTACTTGTCGCCCTGTTTGTGTCTGCTTGTTCTACGGAAGAACACCACTCGGATGCCATTACAATTCAGGCAATTGACACGGTAAGAACGTCCGGTAATCTGCAATCAAGCGATCAGGGAGTTTTGTTAAACGAAGGCGATTGGACCGAATATGAAGTGTTAGTTCCCAGAGCTGGCAGATACTCGGTAACTCTTACGGCATCTTCGAAAGGCGGGTACTTATGGGTAGAGGATTATGTATACAACAAAGATGACCGAACCTACGATATAACCGGAAAGTTTCACTTTACGTCAAATGACCAACCCATCCAGATTGACGGTTCTCCCATGGATAGTGGTAAGCATACAATTCGGGTGCATTGCAGTGCGGGGTATGCCAGCTTGAAGAAACTCCAATTCGAGCTATTTCAAGCGTACAAGAACACACCAACGGTTCAGCAACAGAACATGGAAGGAGACCAGTGGAAACTGGTTTGGTCAGATGAGTTTACCGGTGCTGGATTACCAGATACCACCATCTGGAGTTATAACATTGGAAACTGGGGTTGGGGCAATAACGAGCTCCAATATTACACCCACGGCAATCTGGAAAATGCACGATTGGAAAACGGAAACCTGATTATCCAGGCCCGGAAGCAGGACAAAAAGAATACATGGACATCGGCGAGATTAACCACACAAGGCAAGGTGTCTTTTCTATATGGCAAAATCGAGTTTCGTGCAAAGGTGCCAACCACCCGGGGTACATGGTCGGCAGGATGGCTGTTAGGAGATGC
This sequence comes from Bacteroidia bacterium, assembly GCA_017640445.1. Lineage (GTDB taxonomy): Bacteria > Bacteroidota > Bacteroidia > NS11-12g > UBA9320 > UBA987. The sequence goes on from JAEPQQ010000066.1 coordinate 17,277, forward strand.
ATATCGCGATGAAATATCGTGGCCGTATTGTGGTGAAATCGATGTACTCGAGTGCGTGGGATACGAGATTGACGATAGTTCTGGCACAGGGTTAAACCACGCCACATGTCATACCAGAGCCTACTATTTCAAACAAGGGAACCAAATTGGTAGTGATACCACCTTGCATCATATGAACGACTCGTTTCACACCTATGCCATTGAGTGGTATCCCGACGTAATTTATGGTCTCATAGACGGGAAACGCTACTATACCTATGATAAAAATGCCAACGAACTGGAGTGGCCATTCAACGAACCGCAAAACCTAATCGTGAACCTGGCCATTGGTGGAGGTTGGGGAGGTGCCAAAGGCTTGGATGAACACCTCGAAAACCCGAGCTATGTTCTCGACTATATACGCGTGTACGAAAGGCAATAGGAAGTATATGAGAAGAACACATTTACCAGCTCTATTGGGCCTATGTATGGCTTTCTGTGCGTGTAAGCAAACTGCCAACGATTCTCTTTCTGTTGATATTTTTCAAACTTCCTCAAGTGGAGACAAACTCACGCAAAAACAACGTCATAAGGTCGAAGCACCGGACGTAACCATTTCGATTCGACCTACGGATCAGTTTCAAACCATTACAGGATTTGGCGGAGCATTTACAGAATCGTCTGCGTACGTTCTGGACAAACTACCCGATTCGGTAAGAACAGGCGTAATCAATTCGTACTTTGGTGATGAGGGTGCACAATACAGTCTAACACGAACTCACATGAACAGCTGTGATTTCTCCATTGACCATTATAGTTACGCACCTGTTAAGGATGATACGGCATTAGAACACTTTACCATTGAACCCGACTTAGATGATTTGGTACCAATGATTAAAGATGCTCAGGCGACATCAAGCCAAGGATTCAAGATCGTTGCCTCTCCCTGGACAGCACCTCCCTGGATGAAAGATAACAACCACTGGTATGGCGGAAAACTGCTGAACCAATATTACTCAACCTGGGCCAGATTTTTCGTAAAATATCAGGAGGCCTATGCGGCGCACGGAATTCCAATTTGGGCGTTTACCGTTGAGAATGAACCACTTGGAAATAACTCCAATTGGGAGAGTATGCATTATACTCCTGAAGAAATGGCAAGGTTCGTAACGGAGTACCTGGGACCGGAACTTAAAAAGACACAGACCGATACAAAGCTGTTGGTGTACGACCAAAATAGGGGTAAAGAGCTTGACGAATGGGCCGGAAAACTCCTCACCGATACAGCGCTACTACCGCACATTTACGGAACCGCCGTACACTGGTATACCAGCACCTACGATTACTTTGGTGCCTCACTGACACGAACACACGATTTAGCACCAGAAAAGCACCTCCTGCATACCGAGGGCTGCATAGATGCTGAGGTTCCTAAATGGAATAACGATGCCTGGTACTGGTCGAAAGAGGCCACTGATTGGGGGTGGGATTGGGCCACTGAGGAGGACAAAGTCTACCACCCTAAATACATACCGGCCTATCGGTATGCCCGAGACATTATTGGGTGCTTGAACAACTGGGTTGAAGGTTGGATAGACTGGAATATGGTGCTCGACAGACAGGGTGGTCCAAACCTTGCAAATAATTGGTGTGTAGCACCAGTAATTGCTGATACGGCCACTGGGGAAGTGTATTATACACCGCTGTATTACATAATCTCCCACTTCAGTAAATTCATCCGTCCAGGAGCGATTCGCATTGGGCACGAGGTCTCAACTACTGAAATAATGACCACTTCTGTGTCAAACCCCGACGGCAGTATTGTGACTGTGTTGTTTAACCCAACCAGTGAAGAAAAAACAATTGAGATTAAGATAGACGACGAAATTATTGGAACCACTATATCCAAAGAGGCTGTTCAAACCCTTATATTAAGACCATAATCAATTTACAACATGATAGACAACTTGTTACACCTGGGGGATTCCCATATTATGAATGGGCACAAGGAAGTGGAAGGTGTATACACTACAATAGATGGTGAAACATATTTTAAGATCACCAACTACGATCAGATGGATACCTTCTTCATGACTGTGGTGAGCGCCAGCGACCACTGGTTATTCATAGCAAGCAATGGAGGAATTTCCGCAGGTCGGCGAAACGCAAACTCGCCGTTGTTTCCATATTACACAGATGACAAGATTGTTGACCTGGCGCACATTACTGGCAGTAAGACTCTGATTAAGGTTGTCATTGATGGTACGTCATTCTTGTGGGAGCCATTCGTGGAAAACAGACCCAATACCTACGCATGTGTAAGAAATATCTACAAGAACCGGACTGGGAACAAGGTAATGTTTGAGGAGGTTAATGAGGATTTAGACGTGGTGTTTCGGTATACCTGGACATTCTCGGAGAAATATGGTTTTGTGAAACAGTCAATGTTGGTTAATACAAGTTCAGAGCCACGGCTGATTGAGGTGGTGGATGGTATTCAAAACCTGCTTCCATACGGTGTGACCATGGAAATGCAAACCAACAGGAGCACCTTGGTAAACGCGTATAAAAAGAACGAATTAGATGAACAAACCGGTTTGGGTGTGTATTCTCTTAGCTCAATGATCGTTGATAAGGCTGAGCCAAGCGAGGCCTTGTCGGCAACCACAACGTGGTCGGCAGGCTTAGGTGCTGATAACCTATTGATTTCGTCAACCCAACTCGCTCATTTTAGGAAGGGTAAACCACTCGAAACGGAGTTGGATGTACGAGCTCAAAACGGAGCGTATTTCGTTAATAATCAACGATTTTATAAAAGTGGAAGTACGCAAAAATGGTGTATTGTTAGCGAGGTGAACCAATCCCATAACGACGTGATTAACTTACGTAAGTGGTTACAGATGGAACATGATCACTACGATTTGGTGCTGGAAGATGTAAACAGCGGAACCTCCGAATTACAGTTGTTGGTAGGTATGTCGGATGGCATGCAACTAACCGGTGATTCACTTTCAGTGGGCCGCCATTATTCCAATGTGTTGTTCAACATAATGCGAGGCGGCGTTTTCGATGAAGGGTATTCCATCCGGAAAAAGGAGTTGATGGATTTCGTAAGCCATTGGAATCGCAATGTGGCAGAAGAACACCATAGTTTCTGGAATAGTATTCCGGAACGCATGGATAACCAGGAATTAGCAACCAAAGCAAAGGAATACAACAACCCCGATGTACTTCGGCTGTGTTTAGAGTTTTTACCATTGTACTTCAGCAGAAGGCATGGAGACCCAAGCAGGCCATGGAACTATTTCTCAATTAACACCAAAAATGAAGATGGAGGTAAGCTGCACAACTATGAGGGAAATTGGCGCGATATATTTCAGAACTGGGAGGCCCTCGCTTTTTCTTATCCGGCATACATAGAAGCCTTCATTACCAAGTTTGTGAACGCATCAACCATGGATGGGTACAACCCGTATCGAATATCTACCGATGGCGTTGACTGGGAAGTCGTAGATGAAGATGACCCTTGGTCGTACATTGGGTACTGGGGCGATCACCAGCTGATCTATCTGCTTAAGTTGTTGGAAGCATACCATGTACATCATCCCGACCAGGTTGTTGATCTTCTGAATCGAGAGGTATATGTTTTCGCCAACGTGCCTTACCGAATTAAATCATACGGCGAGACTATATCCAACCCACAAGACACAATTGATTTCGACCAGGAACTGGAAGCACGAATTCAGAAAAGGGTAGGGAAGATAGGTTCGGATGGTAAGTTGGTGGTGTATGGAGATGGCCAAATCGCCAGAGCCAATCTGTTGGAGAAACTTGTAATTTCACTTTTTACCAAACTGTATAACTACGTACCCGATGCTGGAATATGGTTGAACACACAACGACCGGAATGGAACGACGCAAACAACGCCCTTGTTGGTAATGGCGTGTCCATGGTTACGCTCTATTACCTGAGGAGGTACCTGAACTTTATGGTAAATCTAC
>JAEPQQ010000067.1 GCA_017640445.1 Bacteroidia bacterium
TACCCATAGTTCGTGTGGATGAACGATATACTTCCAAGATGGCTATGCAGGCGTTAATCGATAGTGGGGTCAAAAAGAAAAAAAGGCGTGACAAAACGTTGTTGGATTCCACCAGCGCAAGTATAATTTTGCAGGATTATTTATCTAGTATACAATGATCCTACCCATCCGCGCCTATGGCGATACTGTTCTACGTAAGGTTTGCACTCCAATCGATGCCGACTACCCTGAACTTCAGGAACTTATAGCCAATATGTACGAGACCATGGACGAATCGAATGGTGTTGGTTTGGCCGCACCACAAATTGGTCGCGACATTCGGTTGTTTGTAATCGACAGCAGTCATATGTATGACGAAGAAGGCATGGGGCAACGACGTGTTTTTATTAACGCAGAAATGATTGAGGAATACGACGATGAATGGGTTTTCGAAGAAGGTTGTTTAAGCATTCCACATATTCGCGAGAACGTTAGTCGTAATGGAACCATCCGAATGCGGTTCCAGGATGAAAATTTCGAAGAAAAAGAAGAAGAATTTGATGGTATGACGGCCAGAGTGATTCAACATGAGTACGATCACATCGAAGGAGTGTTATTCATTGATCACATATCGTCTCTTAAGCGTCGCCTTATTAAAGGTAAGTTAACCGACATCAGCAAAGGCAATATTTCGGTAGACTATCGCATGAAGTTTCCTAAACGATAAGGAAGAGTTTTGCGCGTTTTCCGTCCACTCAATCTTTTAATCGTAGCTGTTCTTCAGCTACTTACCTATTATTTTCTTGATTTTGATGTAACCAATCGAACTTGGCTCAACCCGGAAATATGGATGTTGATTGCTTCGTCGGTTCTGGTGTGTGCAGCCGGATATCTGATTAACGATTGGTTCGATATAGATGCCGACCGTATCAATAAGCCTCACAAACTGTATGCAGATGGTTGGAGCAAAACTGCTGTATGGACCACCTATTCAGTATTTAACGCAATTGCGCTTTTGCTTTTGTTTCTGATTGATCCGATGCTTATGAGTTGGTTCATTGGTGTTATTGCCCTTTTACTGATCTATTCACTATGGCTTAAGCGACTTCCGCTTATTGGCAACTTTGCCGTAAGCATGTTGGCAGCTTTTAGCGTTTATGTCGTCTTCATGGCGTTTGAAACACAGTCGAGAAACCTCGTGATTTTCTTCGCCAGCTTTGCAGCTTTACTTACCTACGTTCGTGAATTGGTGAAAGATATGGAAGATCTGGACGGCGACGCACAAGTGGGGTACAAGACCTTTCCTGTGATAGCGGGTATACGTCAGGCCAAAAGTGTAGCCAATCTCACATCGGTATTCATCCTGGTGGCGTATACAAACTTGATGTTGCAATGGGTGATCCCCAGTTTTGGAACACCCGTTAAGTATGTAGTGATTGCCTATCAGGTACTGTGCGTGGTTGTGCCAATTTTGGCATTGATCTATTTTATAATGAAGGCCAAACACAAAGACGATTTCAGACGAATAAGTCTTCTAACCAAGTACATCATGGCTACTGGCATGGCTTCTATGCTGTTTTTTTAATTTTTTTTCGCTTTGTATGCAACACTCATCGTTTGCTGTTGTCCTTAGTATAGTTTTGATGCTCTGAAGGCGAAGACCTTACAAGGAGTAAAATCTATAGATTGAAACCGGTTACAAAATTGCAGGAGGAACTATTGGAGGGATGTCGACGTGGGAATGTAAAAGCACAAACCCGGGTGTATGAGCTGTATTATAAGGCGATGTATAATACATCTCTGCGCATTCTCAACGATCAGTATTTGGCTGAAGATATCATGCAGGAGTCGTTTATCTCCGCGTTTCAGAAGCTGGATAGTTTCCGAGGTGAAGTGAGTTTCGGGGCGTGGTTAAAACGCATTGTCATCAACAAGAGCATCAATGAAACAAAGCGAAGGCAACTAGATTGGACGTTGTACGATGAGGTGCCGGAAGAAATGGAAGAGGAGGCAGAACTTTATCTCGATACCAGTAGGCTCGAATCAGTTTACCGGTGTTTAAAAGCCTTGCCCGATGGTTTTCGAATAATTTTATCCCTGTACTTGTTGGAGGGATACGATCATGAAGAGATCGGAAGCATACTGAACATATCATCGTCCACATCGCGTTCGCAGTATGCACGGGCAAGAAAAAGATTAAAGGAAGCAGTACTAAAAAGTGAAAGAAATGCAAGAGGATTTTGAGAAGTTTATCAGGCAAAATCGCGACTTCTTCGACCAGGAAGAGCCGATTGGCGAACATGTAGCGCTTCTTCAGGAAAAACTGGAGTCCAAAAAACGCCGTTTAAGCATTCGCACGCCGTTGTGGCTTGCAGCTTCCATCGTAGCTGTGGTCGGGCTGGGGCTGATAATAGGCCATTTGAGCGACAGGCGTTCTGACAGTGAAACGGCGGTAGAGGCAACAATACCCGGTACCAGGTCGCTGGGTGAAGTAAGTCCGGAAATGAAGGAGGTTGAGGATTTTTTGTCTGCCTCGGTAACCAATCGAATCGACTTTTTAGAAAGCACGTATTCGAAAGAAAACAAAGAAGTAGAAAGCTGCCTTTCTATTGTGCGTGACCTTGAAAAGAACTATGATGACCTAAAGAAGGAGCTGGTTCGGTCGCCCAACGCTTCAATGGTAGTAGACGCTATGATTATGAATTATCGGACGCGCCTCGATATTTTGGAACTTCTGATTGGTCAATTATCCGATCAGGAAGATGTAAACACAAAAAAAGAAAAGAATAAAAATGAAATGGCATTATAAGATAGCTGCACTCGTATTGGTATTGGTTGTAAACACCAACCTTTACGGAAAAAGAGTGGAGTTTGATAAAACCAAAACAGTAAAGCGTGAGTTTAACGGAATTGGTTCAGATGTTGAGATACGATTGAACAATCGGTATGGCAGGGTAGAAGTAACCACCTGGGACCAAAACAACCTGGTGATTGAAGTTGACATACAGGTAACGCACACCAACGAGAAAAAAGGCCAGGAAGAACTGGACAACGTAGATATTGAGTTTGTGGAGAACTCGGTATACATACAGGCTAAAACTAACTTGTACGGCAGAAAACGTGCTACAACGTTCGCCACCAAGAACCTTAAGAAAGAAATCGTGTACCGCGTTAAGATGCCCGTTGGGAACAACCTCAATGTGATGAATCGCTTTGGTGATGTAACCATTAATGAGCTGAAAGGTAAGGCTACCATCGACCTGAGTTATGGAGCTCTTTCGGTTGGCAAACTCAGTAATTCTAAAAATCGTATAAACCTCAAATTTGCTCAAAACTCGAGCATTTCAAGCTTGCAGGGTGGTTCTCTATCGGCCCAGTATTCGGGTTTAACCATTGCTCAATGTGATCAGTTAAACATGACGTCACAGTTTTCCCAAATTGACATTGAACAGGTTAAAGAAGCAACTGTTGTCTCTAAGTACGATAAACTCAATGTAGACGAATGTGAAAACCTCAAACTGGATGCACAGTTCTCTACAACCAAAATTGAACGGTTAACGTCCAAAGCACTGGTGACGAGTAATTATGGTTATTTGCGCTTAGACAAGATAAGCTCTTCGTGTCAGGAAATTCGGTTGCATAATAAGTTTGGTAAGGTACGACTTGGTTTTGAAGCCCCGGCGTTGGAGTTTCGAGGCACAATTATGTTTGCCGATCTGGATTTACCACACAACTGGGATGTATCCGAGGAAAGCATACAACATACCAAAAAGTATAATGGAATTGTAAACGGTGGGGGAACCCAGGTTTCCGTTACCGGGCAATACGGCAACATCAGTATCTCACAAAACTGATCTAGTTATCTTCTAAGAGGTCGGGACGGCGTTCTTCGGTACGTTTGAGTGCCATGGCGTCGTTCCATTTTTCGATCTCGGCAAAGTTTCCGGATAACAACACATCCGGAACTTTCCAACCATTGAACTCGGCAGGCCGGGTATAAATGGGAGGAGAAAGAAGACCATCCTGAAAACTATCTGTTAGAGCCGAGGTTTCGTCTGAAATAACTCCCGGCAACAAACGAATCACTGCATCTGCCACAATTGCAGCTGCAAGTTCTCCTCCTGTTAACACGTAGTCTCCAATGGAGATCTCCTTGGTAATATAATGTGTTCGGATTCGTTCGTCGATACCTTTATAATGGCCACACAAAAGAATCAGGTTTGACTTCAGAGACAGGGCATTGGCTTCCGGCTGGTCAAAGCGCTTGCCGTCGGGTGTCATATAGATTACCTCGTCGTATTCGCGTTGTTTCTTAAGGTCTTCGATGCATTTTGCCACTGGCTCTACCATTAGAACCATACCCGCATTGCCTCCATAGATTTTGTCATCAATCTGACGGTATTGACCGCGACCGTATGTCCTCAGGTCGTGCACACAAATTTCTGCCAGGCCCTTGTCTGCGGCACGCTTTAAAATGCTATGGTTAACAGGGCCTTCCAGTAGTTCGGGTACAGCCGATATGATGTCAATACGCATGGCGCAAAGATAAGGTCATTCTGCTTTGGGTTTAGGCATATCGCCTTGAGTGCTCAAGGTTTTTGTTGTTTTTCCTAAAACTCAACTGTTCGAGTAAAACCTGGAAACGTAGACAAAAAATTGGATAAAGTTGATGTTCGCAGAGTCACAATCTATTTGGCCGAATTTTATGGCAAAAAAAAACCCCGGTACCTTGTACCAGGGTTGTGCTGTTGGCTTTCAGACTCGTTTAAAAGTCTTGATTCAAATGTACGCTTATGGAAGCGGAACATTTGTCATGAGAATATCAGATTTGGAACTTTAAATCCCCCAAAAAATTAATCTGACATTTCACTGTGTTTCTTGTGACAATATTTTTTTCGTTAAGACGTTGGCGAATTCAACATCATCGGCATCACCAACATCAGAAGGTCTTCGTTTTCTTCATTTTCATCCGGAAGTATGATTCCCGCACGTGAAGGTTCTGAAAGTTCTAATCGAATTGTGGTGGAGTCAACGTTGCTCAAAATGTCTAACAAAAGCTTGGAATTAAACCCGATTTCAATGTCAACACCTTCGTATTGACAAGTTAGTCGTTCAGTTGCTTCATTGGCCATGTCAATGTCTTCAGCAGAGATTACCAATTCGCTTCCACTGATCTTAAGTCGGATCTGATGCGTCGTTTTGTTCGAGAATATACTGATCCGCTTAACACTGTTAAGGAAGTCCATTCGATTGATGGTCAGTACGTTAGGGTTCTTATCTGGTATAACAGCATTATATTCAGGGTAGCGCTCATCGATGAAACGACAAACCAGTTTTACATTCCCAAATGTGAAGAATGCATTGCTTGCATTGTATTCGATGCGTACGGTTGAGTCATCGTCAGACAAGGTTGACTTCAACAGGTTTAGTGCTTTTTTAGGAAGGATGAACGAATGCTCAACACCTGGCTTAAGATCGGTACGTTTGATACGAACCAAACGGTTTGCATCGGTAGCAACAAAGTTGGCCGAGTCGTTAAACAGTTCAACGTAAACACCGGTAAGATTCAAACGTAAATCATCGGTTCCGGTAGCAAAAATGGTTTTTGCAATGCTGCTTAACAACGTCATCGACGTCATTTCGAACGACGTATCTGAATCGAGGTTTGGAGTTTTAGGAAAATCCTCTCCTGGTTGACCAGAAAGTTTGTATCGCCCGTTTTCAGAACGAAGTTCAATGGCATGCGTCTTCTCGTCGAGTGTAAACGTAATGGGTTGGTTTGGCAACGACTTTAATGTATCCATTGTCAATCGGCTCGGAACCGCTACAATACAGTCTTCTTCCGACTGAACTTCCATTGTTGTAGACATTATGGTTTCAAGATCCGTACTGGTAATGGTTAAAACTCCGTCTTTTATCTGAAACAGGAAATGATCAAGAATAGGTAAAATTGGCTTTGCGGCAATGGTACCTATTACCACCTGAAGCTTTTGTAAAAGGGCAGAAGTGTTAACTATAAATTTCATCCAACCGTTATTTATTGATTACGTGGCGAAGTTAAACCATTGGCTCTAAATAAATCAAACTATGTTTAAATATTCCACTATTCTGTTGAGAAGCCAAAGCGAATAAAATGATGAGTAAAAAAAAGTCCGACGCATTCCTTAAACCAGATGGAAGCCATTATCTTTCGGGCATTAAATAAGTACCACTGATGAGTGAAGAACAAAACGAACTTAACCAAGCCAATAATTTAGCACCTGAATCGAGTAATGAAGGCTTTGTGCACGAATCGCACATAGACTCACCAATTCAGGAGATTCTCGAAATATCGGATGGAATAAAACAACAGTTGGCCAAGGTGATTGTTGGGCAAACCGAACTAATGGACCTGATGATTATTGCCATTCTTACAAAAGGTCATATCCTAATTGAAGGTGTTCCTGGAGTGGCTAAAACCCTAACAGCTAAGCTGTTTTCCCAAACCATAAATGCAGATTTTTCCAGGATTCAGTTTACTCCCGATCTGATGCCGAGTGATATTTTAGGTACCAATATCTTTAATGCCAAAACGAACGATTTTGAATTTAAAGCCGGTCCGATCTTTGCCAACATTGTAGTAGCCGATGAAATAAACCGTGCCCCGGCTAAAACCCAGGCAGCTATGTTTGAGGTTATGCAGGAGGCTCAGGTTTCGGTAGATGGTGTTACGCGTTCAATGGGCGATGCCTTTATGGTATTGGCTACGCAGAACCCGATCGATAATGAAGGAACGTATAACCTTCCAGAGGCGCAGTTGGATCGTTTTATTTTCAAGGTGGTGGTCGATTACCCAAGCCTAGAGGAAGACATTAGAATACTAAAGCGATTCCATAATGACTTTGATATGCGGGAAACCGGGGCTGTTGAAAATGTAGTGGATTTAAAGAAGCTGATGAAGCTGAGAAAAACGGTTGAATCCGTGGCCATAAGCGACCAATTGCTTGAGTACATCGCACGAATTATTCAGGAAACCCGAAATACGGGAGATTTGTTCCTGGGTGCGTCGTCAAGAGCAGCTATATGGATGATGAAGGCTTCGAAAGCAGCAGCAGCACTTCGTGGGCGAAACTTTGTAACGCCAGATGATGTCCGTTGGGTAACTAAACCGGTGTTAAACCATCGCATCATCTTATCACCTCAGAGAGAAATGGAAGGAGTTCCTGCTTCCGAAATCCTACAACAAATAATTGAGAGGGTAGAGGTACCACGATAGACGTGAAACGCGTCGTACAACATATTAAATCAATCTACATTCACCCAACCACGTTTTGGGTTTTTGGTGTTGTGGTAGTGGGCCTGGTGCTGGGTGCTCTGGCGTCATGGATATTTGCTTTAGCGGTGATAGCAGCGGTTGCGTTTGCCATTATCCTGGTGGCAGATTATGGGTTGTTATACTTTCGCGGTGGTTTTATTCAGGCAACCAGATCTATGGCTGATCGGTTGTCGATGGGGTCGGACAACGTTATTAAAACAACGGTCATAAACGGTTATTCGAGGCCGGTCCAAATTCGGTTGATCGACGAACTGCCGTATCAACTTCAGATACGGAACTTTTCCATTCTAGAAGATCTCAAGGTAGGAGAGGAGAAGGTGCTAAGCTATACCATTCGACCTGAAACGCGTGGACTTTATACGTTTGGAGATCTCAACTTTTTTGTGACTACCAAGGCTCTGGGATTGATTCAACGACGCATCGTTATCAAACAACAGGAAGAAGTTCCGGTTTACCCTTCACTGATCCATATGAAAGAGATTGAGCTCAAGTCGCTGTCAAAAATATCAGTGAATCAGGGCGTGAAGAAGATGAGACGACTCGGGCACAGTTATGAATTTGAACAGATTAAGACCTACGTTCAGGGCGACGACTATCGCAGCATCAATTGGAAGGCCACCGGACGGAATCAGGCGTTGATGATCAATCAGTATGAAGATGAAAAATCACAGCCTATTTATTTTGCCATTGACAAGGGGCGAAACATGCGAATGCCTTTTAATGGTTTAAGCTTGGTTGACTACGCCGTGAACAGTACGCTGGCAATAAGTAATGTAGCGCTTCAAAAAAGCGATCGGGTGGGACTCTTAACCTTCGACAAGGAGTTTGACGCGTTCATAAAGGCGGAGAACAAACGTGGACAACTGTCGCTCATCCTCGAACAGCTATACAGCCTCGTGCAAACGGACGTAGATCCTAATATGAATGCACTGTACCACGCAGCAAAGCGTTATGTGCGGCAGCGTAGTCTCATTTTCCTTTTTACCAACTGTAACACCCTCCATTCGTTGGAACGAATGCGACCGATATTAAACCTGTTGAATAAACAACACCTGCTGGTAACTATTCTGTTTGAAAACTCTGAAATATCCGATCTGGCGGCCAAACGGCCTTCTTCGCTTGAGGAGATTTATGAGAATACCATTGCCGAAAAGTTCATTTATGAGCAGCAGCTGATTGCCTCCGAACTAAACTCACTGGGAATTCATACCATTGTTTCAAAACCCGAAGAACTTTCCATCAATACAATCAACAAGTATCTGGAACTTAAGGCCCAGGGTAAGATCTAATCGAGGTTGCTGTAGAACGCTACAAGTCTTTTTACAACGCTTTGGTTAGAATATTGATCTTCAATTAGTTTGCGACCACCTGATTTTAGTACATCGTTAAACGTTTGATCTTCCACAACACGTACTACGGAATCTGCAAACTCCTCCGCTGTATCGGCGATAAGGATGTTTAATCCCTGTGTATAATCGATTCCCTGGGCACCAATCGTGGTGCTGATTACGGTTTTTCCAGCGCTCATAGCCTCTAGTATCTTTAGTCGGATGCCACTGCCCGATTTCAGAGGAACTACGGTTATGCCTTTGTCTTCCACAAACTGTGTGGCACTTTCCACTTCACCAACCATGTGTACATTCGTTAGCTTCATTGATCGAATGTAGTCGGGCATCGCTTTCCCTGCCACGTGAAAGGTAACGGCCGGGTTTCGGTCAAGAATATGCGGCCAAACTTCATCCAAAAACCATAAAAGGGCCTCTACATTTGGCATCCACTCCAAGCTGCCTATGTGGTAAATGGCATTGGTATCCTCGTTGGCAGATGGCGACCACTTGGTTGTATCGATACCTGCCGGAGAAGGAAACACAGGAATCCGACATCCCATTGATTTAAACAACTCTCCGTCGTCATGTGTTACGGGTACCAGCGCCGCGTATTGGTTTAGATGTAGTTTTTCGAAGGCTTTTAGTCGTCGCGATAACAAACCAAAGTACCATTTTTTTAATGGGTTTTTGGAGTTGCGAGAAAGACGATCCCATATCTGAAATTCAACATTGTGCTGGCGAAGTACCACTTTCGAATCACCTTTATACTTGAAGATGGTTTCGGAATAAAGTGCAGGAAAGGTTCCTTCAATTTGAATTACATCATATGTGTTGTTCTGCAATTCGTGAATCAGCGCTTTTTCGAATTCAGCGTCATAGAATCGCTCAACGTTATATGACTTATTGGTAAAGAGGTTTTTTAGAGCGGGCCAGGGCCGCACATCCGTGTCGACCGGAAATACTTCAAACCGACAGTATTTTTCAAGTTCGGCTCTAGCCTCCATCAGGTTGATTTGATGTTTTTTCGCCGCCTGTGCAAGTAAGGTTACCTCACAGCCCTGTTCGGCAAAACCTCGGGTATAGTTGTAAATACCGATTGTGCCGCCTTCATTGAGTGGATACGGCACTCTGTTTGAAACCTGCAGTATTTTCATTATTTCTTATCCTTTGACTTAAAAAGTCTCGTGAAAAAACGGGTATAGGCATCCAGATCAAAAAGCACGGACTCCGTATTGCTCTTATATGTTAGGAAGATGGCAATGGGTACAAAGATCATTGGGGCAAACCAGGCACCCGACCAAACCTGCAGCACATCTTCACGCGCCAGTTTTTCTCCAACGGTTTGTAAAATAAAGTAAAGAATGAACATCAGAATGGAGATGATCATTGGTGTACCAAATCCACCTTTTCTGATAATGGCCCCAATGGGTGCTCCAATAAAGAATAACAGTAAGCAACTAAAGGCGAGGGTAAACTTCTTATGCCAGTGCACCGCGTATCTGCGCTTTCTCTCACTCATTCTTCGTATTTCTTCAGATGCGTTCTGAACGATTCGGTGAAGGTTTCGGGTAGACTGATTTGCACTGGTAACCAGCTCGTTAAACTCCATGGTTCGGGTATTACGGGCGGGCTTATTGATCTTGACGGCAGAAATCTCATCCGGAACATCCATAGGCTCTTCAATCACCGGGCCGTATTCTACCACCAGGGTGTCGAGGTGTTCTTTGAGTTGTTGACGGTAAGATCGGGAAACGTCTACCTTGCTTAAGTCGTATTGCTTAACCGATGTATCCTGAGGAATCTTGAAATAGCTTTTAAGATATTCGGCCAGGAAGTCTTTCTTTTGCTGAATAAGTACACCTACGGAATCAACCCGTTCATTGATTTCGTCGAGATTAAGCATCTCGTAATTGTCTTTGAACAATTCGGGGTTGCTGCGTTGAAGCTCAAGTTCCGACATGTCAATGGCCATCTCGTATTCCTCAAACTGCATAGTATGGTGAGGGAATGTTTTGGAGTAGTTAGGCGTCTCCGTCATTTCCTGAAATCGTTTTCCATCGTACAGTGTCAGCTGCATAAAACGTTCGTCGTCCGAAATGATCATCTTTCCTCGTCGGGCAATGGTAACATTGGTGATGCCTGTTTTATTTGACTCCGAATAGATCAACACGTCTTCCAGTGTTTGGTTGTCGGGGTGTTTATGACCTACCCGAATGGAGAAGCCTTTTAACTCCGAGAAAAAAATACCGTCTTGAATATTCAGTGCCGGTTTTTTATTGGTTACGTCGTAAAACAACGCCCCCCAGCTAAGGTTTGCTTTGGGTATCAGTACGTTCGATGAATAGAAGGCCATTCCGGCTATGACTACCATTACATAGAACATCGGAACCATGGATTTTAGAAGCGATATTCCGGCAGATTTCATGGCCACCAACTCGTATCGTTCACCCAGGTTTCCGAATACCATAATAGTACTTAATAGTACAGCCAGTGGAAGTGCTCTGGGAATTAAATAGGGAATGGAGTAAGCCACAAACTCAAGAATGATGTACCATTCGAGTCCCTTGCCTACAAGGTCGCCGATGTACTTCCACATGAACTGCATCAGCATGAGGAATATGGAGATGCAAAAGGTGGCAATAAACGGCCCGATAAATGACTTGACCAGAAGTAAATGCAGTTTTTTCAAGTGCTTCTTCCTTTATAGTTGCAAACGTAATTAATTGCTTTGACTGATACCCGTTTTATTTCATTCGATGAAAAACCTATATTTTTGACGGATCAAGAGCTATAAGAAATGAAAAAACCAACACTAATTCTGGCCATGATAACCTTTATGGTATCTGTTTGCCAGGCACAACTCACAAAAAAAGAACAAAAAGGCATCGAGAAATCGATCAAAATGTACGAGAAGAAGAAGTACGAAAAGGCGATTAACTTAATCGAACCTGTGGTACGAACCTACCCGTACAGCGGGCAGTTATGGCGCAACCTTATTGAGTACTCCTATCAGGATTACCTGGCTAACGGAAGGTTGGTCATGCCCGGTTTTACTGTAACCTTTGAACCTTCGGGAGATGAGGAGGCCGATGCTGAGTCTGAAGGGCTGATTCAACAACTAAACGCACTGATGTCCATGTCGGGGCAGAAGAGGCAGTTGCGATTTGCCATACGCGAAGCCACGCGATATGCCAGTGATGAATACCTTGGGCAGGGAGATCTCATACTTCGTTCTACTTTTATTGACACACGCTATCCGGTAGATACCAACATTACCACCAAGGCAAAGGAATATTACATGGAGGCAGAAGCAAGCTTTGGGAGTAGAGACTATAACAAAGCGGCCGACCTGTACAACAAAGCGTTGGGCGAAGACCCTTCGTTTTACAAAGCAGCGCTCTATCGGGGCGATAGTTATTACCTCTTAAAAGAGTATGAACGGGCTGCACCAATTTTCAAAGAAGCCGCTGACCGGTTTCCTGATCTTCTTGAGCCTCAGAAGTACTATGTAGACGCTCTGATGAACATGGGCGAGTGGGAGAAAGCCAAGGACGCCACAGTTGAAGGCATACTTCGTTACCCGGGCATTGGTATGTTTAGCAGACTGAGTTCGTGCGCCGACAACCTCGAAAAAGATTTCGACCGAAAATGGGTTCCCAGAGAATGTGAGGTAAACAGAATGGAGGACAGATCAAAATACTTCAATGCATCTCCGGATACGGTTTATCCAGAGTACTGGAACTATTACAAAGAAGCGTTAGAAGAAGTGAAGAAGTTCAGCAATAAGGAAGGGGTTTTAGAGAAAAATTCAGTCACTGACTACTTTACCATTGAAGCCTATGCATGGGATTACATGTTGGAAAAAGCGGATGACGGTATTGAAGCCCTAGAGGTAGCACGCCAAATGAAAGAAAAAGGCCAGCTTGAGCCCTATGTTCTCATATCACTTTTTCACTACGATCTTTATGATCAATACAAATTCTACGTTACTCAGAAGAAAGACGAGGCCACGGCCTACATCAATTCCCTCATTGAGTAAAAGAGAGGCCTAGAGCTCCTTTTGCAATGCCTCTATCTTGGATAGTGCATCAGCTTGTTTTTGTTTCTCCCGGTCAATAACGTGTTGGGCTGCATTGGCCATGAATTTCTCGTTGCCAAGTTTTTTCTCAATTCCAACTAGAAAGCCTTGCAATCGCTTGATCTCCTTTTCAATGGCGGCTACGTCCTTTTGATTGAGGTCGAGGCCTTCAAATGACAGTATAACTTCGTGGGTGCCCAGGAGTTCTTTCAATCCATTGGCATCGGCCACGTCGTACGAAAAGCTTTGCACGTTTGCCAGCTTTGAACAAGCTACTTCATAGGCTTTAAAACCACTGGAGTCGGGTGTATTGATTATAACCTCGGCTTTTACTTTTGGCGAAATGCCTTTGCCGTTTCGGATGGATCGAATAAGGCTTACCAATTCTCTACATTCTTCAACTCGTTGATCTACAGTGAGTTCTTCATGAGATGGCCAATCCTGATTATTGATAAACTCCTCCGACGTATTGTGGAGATCCTGCCACAACTTTTCCGTTACAAATGGCATAAACGGGTGGAGTAAGCGTAACAGAACATCAAAGTTCTTTTTTACTTCTTCCAGGTCAGAAGCCGGAATGGGCTGCCCATAGGTTGGCTTCATCCATTCGAGGTACCACGAACAGAAATCACCCCAAATGAGCTTGTAAATGGCCGTCATGGCATCGGATACACGAAACTTTGAGAAGTGATCGTCAATTTGCTTAATAGCTTCCGAAATCTTTGCCCGCATCCATGCGTGGATGTTTTGCGAAGTACCCTGGTAGAATGCTTCTGAACTGGTGTCGGACACTTCCCAACCTTCAATCAGTCGGTAAGCGTTCCAAATCTTATTGGCAAAGTTTCGCCCTTGTTCGCAAAGCGATTCGTCGAATAACAAGTCGTTTCCTGCAGGTGCTGCCATCATAAGCCCCATTCGAACACCATCGGTACCGAATTTTTCCATGAGGCCAATGGCATCGGGTGAGTTACCTAATTGCTTCGACATTTTACGTCCTTTCTCGTCTCGCACGATTCCGGTGAAGTAAACATCATCAAAAGGTTTCTCGTCGCGATATTCGAAACCCGCCATAATCATTCGGGCTACCCAAAAGAAAATAATATCTGGACCGGTTATCAACACCTTAGTAGGGTAGTAATAGGCCAGTTCTTCGTTGTTGGGTTCGTTTATTCCGTTGAATACGCTGATGGGCCACAACCAGGAAGAGAACCACGTGTCCAGCACGTCTTCGTCCTGCTTGAGTTGGTCCGCTGTTATATCCGGAATAATGTCTTTGGCTTTTTCAAGTGCAGCTTCCTTGTTTTCCGCTACCACATACTTCCCGTTTGGCAGGTAGTAAGCTGGTATTTGCTGGCCCCACCACAACTGTCGGCTGATGCACCAGTCTTTGAGGTTTTCCATCCAATGGCGGTAGGTGTTTTTTAACTTGGAAGGGTGTACGTTGATTGAGTCGTTTTGAACACTGGAAACTACCTCAGGGTTTCGTTTCACGTATTCTTCCATGTTTACGAACCATTGTTGGCTCAGTTTAGGCTCAATCATTGCGTTGGTTCGTTCTGAGAAACCAACCTTGTTCTTGTATGGCTCAATCTTTACCAGATTGCCTAGTTCCTCAAGCTTCTTGCCAATGTTCTTACGTACAAAGAATCGATCTTCACCAACATAATGTTGAGCCGCCTCGCTCATAGTTCCATCATCGCTAATGGTGTCGATGATTTCAAGGTTGTATTTAATACCGAGGTTGTAGTCGTTGATATCGTGTGCTGGTGTTACTTTTAGTGCACCTGTACCGAACTCGGGTTGAACGTATTCGTCGAAAATGATAGGAACCTCACGATCAACAATAGGTACAATCGCTTTTTTACCTTGTAGGTGTGTGTAGCGCTCATCATTCGGATTAACACAAACCGCGGTGTCGCCTAGTATAGTCTCCGGCCGGGTTGTAGCAACGGTAATGTATTCGTCGCTATCCACAATTTTGTATCGTACATAGAAGAGTCGAGAGTCTACTTCCTTGTAGATCACTTCTTCATCTGATAAGGCTGTTTTTCCTTGTGGATCCCAGTTTACCATCCGAACTCCTTTGTATATCAGGCCTTTGTCGTACAGGTCTACAAACACCTTAAGAACAGAAGAGTACAAATCATCTTCCATGGTGAAGCGTGTACGATCCCAATCGCACGAACATCCAAGGCGCTGTAACTGGTTAAGAATGATGCCACCATATTTTTCTTTCCACTCCCAGGCATGTTTAAGAAATTCCTCGCGGGTGAGGTCTTTTTTGTCAATTCCCTGTTCCTTTAACATGGCAACCACCTTGGCCTCGGTGGCAATGGAAGCGTGATCCGTACCAGGAACCCAACAGGCATTATATCCCTGCATTCGGGCGCGTCGGATCAATACATCCTGCAACGTATTGTTAAGCATGTGCCCCATGTGAAGCACACCTGTGACGTTTGGTGGTGGAATCACTATGGTGTACGACTCTTTCTCGTTTGGAGTAGACGCGAACAAGTTGTTGTCCAGCCAATTTTGATATAAGCTGGATTCGAATTCTTGTGGATTATACTTATCGCTTAGTTGCATGTGGTTGTGTTAAAAAATAAAGGTCCAAAAATAAAAAAGCCTCCCGGTTGAACGGAAGGCTTTTTTAGAATTATTTGTGCTAAAGTTAAACTCTTCTTTCTTTAATTCTAGCTTTCTTACCAGTCCGCTGACGTAAGTAGAAGATTCGTGCTCTTCTTACTTTACCTCTTCGGTTGACGACAATTTTCTCAACCAATGGGCTGTTAACTGGAAAGATTCGCTCAACACCAATACCGCTGGAAATTTTCCGTACAGTAAAAGTCTCAGTAGCTCCTGAACCGCGTCGTTGAAGTACAGTACCCTGGAAAGGCTGGATTCTTTCTTTGTTTCCTTCTTTAATCTTATAGTGAACGGTAACATTGTCACCGGCAGCAAACTCAGGCAAATCGGCCTTGATGAAAGTGCTTTCTAATTTCTTTACTAAGTCCATGTCCTCGGAATTGGGCTGCAAAGGTAGAGTTTTTTGTCAAACAAATTGACAATGATTTAAAAATTTTCTCATTTTTTGGACACTTTAAAATCAGGCGGGATCCGATAGCGAAATACCATCAACCGCCAATGCCAGGCAGGCTTCGCTTCAACAGTTCATCGCGCTTCTTCTTTAGGGTGTTTTCCACTTCTTTATGAGCTGCGTCTTTTTCCTTTTGAATCTGCTCCTCTATCTTCTTCTTTTGATCGTCAAGGGCCTCCCTGGCCTTGCGTTCTGCTTCGTCCTGAGCCTGCTTGGCCAGTTCTTTGGCTCTATCCATCTCGGCTTCCGCTTTCTTTTGAAGTAGTTCCTTTTGTTTGTCAAGTTCCTGCTTGGCGCGCGATTTCACCCGATCCTTTATACTACTGGTCATGGTTTTGTATGCAAGGTTTACTTTTGGGTCCTTGAAATGACCACCGATGTTAACAGCGAGTTCAAGATTCTTAAAGTCAATACTGTCTATCTGGTTGAGTTGTTGACTTGGAATATAAGTATTAAGGCTTGAGGCGTTGCGTAGGTAGAGTTGTTTGGGAATGGTTAATAATCCGTCGAAGTGCAAGGCACGCTCAAGAGTAGAATAACCTCCCAGGTTGAGTGATGTTTCCCCAATTGGCAGGTCAAAAGGCTCTACATTAATCTTTCCATCTTTCACACTGAAACTCAACAATAAGTCGCGAACCGTAACGGGTTCGGCATAGGCATCATACGACAGTTTTTGGGCCAACTCGTTAAACGACTTCAGGCCTTTTATGTCGCAATTAAATATATTCATCACACCTTCTATGGTTATATCACTGAGCTGAGGAGTGAGGTCATTTGACAGGTTGCTCTTAAAGTGAAAAGTACTGGAGAACACCCCCTTCGCATATTCAGCAACAGGTGCCAGCTTTTGGAGTACAGGCGTTGAAAATACCTTTTCGATCGGCAGATCCTGTACCGTCATGCTGATGTCGGTAAACGGAGCCTCATTTTTACTTGCCCTGAAAAGGCCCTTAAATGAAACCAAACCTCCTAAAAAACGAGTTGTTAGTTGGTTGATATTTAAGGTATTGTCTGATATTCTGCTTTCACCAATAAGGTGTTCAAATTGGTAGTCGCCGTATACTAAATTTTCAAAGTCGTACACAACATCAAGGTTCAGGTTGCCGGGAATCGCAATGGAAATAACCGCATTGGAGTCGCTGGTCGTACTTTCTTCTTCACCCATGAATTCGTTTGTGTCGAACAAACCGGATGATACAGTTAGCTTTCCGGTTAGATCTTCGTGTTTAAATAGATAGCCAAAGAAATTGTCAAAATTCCCGTTCATCAGGAAGTCAGACTTTCCTACAACCGCGGAAACAATAGGCACCGATACGTGTGTTGATGTGAAATCAATCTCACCTTTGTCCAGATGAACAGGAGGCAGGTCGTTGCTCACATAGTCGATGGAGGTAGCTTCGATGCTTCCCGACGATTTGAACTGATCGTATTCTTCGTTTTCGATGGAAGAATAATGTCCTTCGAAGCCAAGATCGCACAACACCTGGCCGGTTAAACGTGTTACTCCTTCAATGTCCATAAGCTTAGAAACGTCGGCCAGGTCAATCTTACCGCGAACATTGCCTTTGGCAAATGGGTCGGAGTAAATCGATTTTAAAAACAGATTGGCTTCAACAGGTTCTGACCCATGCACAAGGGCCAAACGTTTTAGATTAATAATAAGGCTGTTGTCTCTTCCATCGGCATTTGATACATCCAGGTGGAAGTTTACATTCTTAAAGTCGTTTAGGAAGCTATGGTGCTTAATGGTTCCGTTGTTCAGCAGAATGTTCAGATCGTAACCGGGGTAACGCACCTCATTAAGTAGTCCTTTAACGCTTCCGGAAACGGAAGCCGTTCCGGTTGACTCCATACCGGAAAGCTCTTCTTTGTAATAGGCCGGAATAAGACTTAACAGTTCATCCAGGTTGGCATTTTTTGAAGCGTATTTGAGATCAAAATCGATGGCCTCATCTTTGGTAAAACGCATACCGCCATCAGCTGTCAGCAAGAGATTTCCGATCCAGATGGAGTTTTCCCGAAACTCGTAAACGTCGTTTTCCAGATTAATGTGGGTTATCGCATCCACGGTTAGTGGAATGTGGTTTATGTATGGGATGTTGTCGAACTTTAACCAGGCGTCTTTGCAGTCGAGCATCGATTTTAGGTCAAAGTCCTGGTGGGTGAGTTTTCCACTAAAGTTACCGGTAATGTCTCGAAACTGAAGGTAGATGTCTTCAGTTGAGTCCGTGTAAGAGAAGTTGCCATGGGCCAAATGAATCTTTTCGAAGCCTGAGGAAAAAGCTACACTGCCTTCTGAACTGCTATCAGGAAGGGTAATGTCCCAATTATTTTCATCGCCTTTGGCAATGAGGTTTACAGTTGGGTCAATAGCCTCCATGAAGTCGATCACAACGCGTTGGTTTCTGATCAGTTCCATAAGCTGAATCGTTGCGTTTACTTCCGTACTCGCAAACAGGGTGTCGCCCGCGAAGCTTTCAATGCCAATAATGGTAAGGCTGTCAAGCCCAACCGACACCTTTGGGAACTTCGCAAATACGTTGAAGTCAACGTCTTCGGCAAATTGGATTCTGGCGTTAAGTGATTCGTTTAATTCAGCTTTAACGTACTGAACCAGTTTCTTTTTGTACAGGATGGGCAGAGCAATTGCTACACCTATCAGGAGTACGAAAACCACCACCAAAATGGTGACCAATTTTCTCAGTTTTTTCATAGTATGACAAATCGCTTAGCAAAGTTATCATACTAATTTAAAGCAAGGCCTGTTTTACAGCTTCCAGGTAAAACTAAAACCGAAATAGGAGAAACCATCGTTGTCACCGCTGTACGATCGTTGCCCAGATTGGTTGTTGGGGTTAGAAAGTGATACAGCAACGTCTCCAAGATCGGGATTTGCAGCTTTAAGCGCATCGGCGTCGGGGTACCGCCCCGTACTTACGTCGTCCAGGTAGTCAGTAAACAGTTTGTGGTACGTATAACCAAAACCCAAGAGGAACTTTTGCGTTAGGTGCCGTTCAATCCAGATACCGGCTGGTATAGAATAACTAAACCGTTCGTAGGCAAAGCGTTCGCCGTTTAGGGTTTGCCCTTCGGTGCCCACTGTGCGAAGATCGTAGAATGTTCCATCACGCTCTGCCTGTGGATTAAAATAGTATCCCGATACTCCCACTAGAAATGAGGGGATAAAACTCTTGAGAGACTCGTATTTAAATGGGCGGAAAACGAGGTTAACACCCAGGTCAACAACTGTTGTTCGGAACGATAGTCCACGATCGAAGTTTGTTCCCCGGTTCTTACCAATATTCGAGCTCTTTGAGTCGTCACCGGCAAGCATCAAGGTGTTTTGACTGAATTGCAGCTTCCATTTTTTGTTGAAGTTGTATCCCAGTCTGAAACCCAGTTGAGGTCTGGCGTTAGGCACGTAAATCGATACCGAAGTACTGGCAAGGTCACCAAAGTAAATTGTCGAACTCGTGGTGACGCCAAATTCCCAATAGTTCTCCGTTTTCAGAATCTTCTGATCGTCAATGCTCAGGTTGGTGTCAAGAAGTTCTCCCACCGTCGTATCAACCGATCGGATTTGATACTTTCGGTTGGTCATATCAAGTCGGGGAATTGACTGATAGTCGTTTGCATGAAACAGGAACTCACGGTTTTTGTTGAGGAAATGTTTAATGCCAATATGTACGATGGGTACCTCGAATCCATTTTGGTCGATTAATCCTTTTACCTCGATGTAACCGTTCTCCATTTTCTTAAGGATCTTGTCCTTCAACGTAACTTTAACTCGTTGATTTCCGTCTTCAAATTCCAGTTCATTGTTCAGTTGAAAACGACGCAGTGTGTCATCGTCGAGGTAAATATAGATCACATCAAAGTTAGGAGAGGGGAGAAGCGGTCGGTTTCCGATTAACTCAATCACTTCGGTAAATTGATCAATATGGAGATCGTACCCCGGATTGTCAACTTCAACTCCGTTTACACCCACTTTGTAGATGTGTCCGTTGTTGGATTGTTTCGGTTTCTCCAATGGATTGTTGAATTCGAGGTACGGTGCTCGCTGAGTGGCATGCACTATCTCAGAATTAAGTTCCAGATATTTTTCAGCGTTGGTGCCGAAGTAGTTAGGAGAAATATCGATGCGATCGGCCGACCCCACAGTTGTAACATAAACGGGCAGGAATTCTACTGTGTCCATTCCGATTAACCCAATGTAGTTAAACGAAATACTGTTGTCAACCAGTTCGGGCTGAGGCAATTGGTTTTCCGCTTCATTGTAATTAAGAAATAATGGGGTAGTGAAAATGCCATTCAGTTCCCGACCAATGTATTCGTTTCGGGAGAATACGTTATTGGATATTTTGAAGTGGAGTAAATCCCAGGCAGCGTCGGAGATCATAAAGCTACCAGTGTTATTTGCGAAGGTGTTGTTTTCGATAGTCATTACAACCTCCTCCTGCGCCAGGATCTTATCCATTTCCAATATTTCGAAGTATACACCATGGTTCAGATGGTGAAACATGGAGTTTCGAATGTTCACTTCTGGTCGTAACCAGTATTTGTGAAACTTTATTGGCGTTTTCAAGTATTTAAAATCAGCATATTCAATATCAATATGTTCGGTCGATTCGTATAAGATCGAGAATCCTACACCCGGATTCGAAGAATCTGTGCTAGTGATCTCTACAAAGTCGTTTTTTGAACCGGTGATGTTTAAAACACCATCGATCTGAATTAACCCGTTGTCTACAAAATTAAAAAGGGTGCCACTGTTAATGGTTAGAGTTGCACCGCTTTTCACCACGTTGTTTCCTTTCACCACATAGTCGCCGGTGTCGAGGACAAAGTGGGCAGAAATTTGCGATGGGAAGCTTTTCATATTTTGCGCCGACACGGGGTTGGTCAACCACAATGCCAGGGAGCATGCAAAAACGGACAAGAAGATGTGCGCTTTGCTTTGTGTACGTGTTAATATGCCTTTCATCATCG
>JAEPQQ010000068.1 GCA_017640445.1 Bacteroidia bacterium
TCCCAATCGGTGTGTTCAAACTGGAATTTAGGTTCAGGATTTGCTGCACCCGGATTCGTAGCTGTTTTGTTATTATCAGCCACATTGGGGTCTACTTCCTTTCCATCTGAACCCGTAGAACTTGAACAACCACTGAATGCAAAAAGCGCTAACACAACGCCTAAAATCGAAATCTTTCTATACGTTTTTTTCATCTCAGGATTTATCATTAAAGCAGGACAAAAGTAGAGATTTTAAGCCTTAACCGACCATACCCCGACCTTTTTTTACCAATCGATCTTCAGCCTTCAACTGTTTCACCAGCTTATCCAAAATACCATTAACAAACTTGCTACTTTGGGGTGTACTGTAATCCTTTGCCAGCTCCAGATACTCGTTCAAACTTACCTTAATCGGTATATACGGGAAGTGTATTAATTCCGTTAGCGCCATGGTCATAATTACCAAATCGGTTTTAGCAATTCGGTCGGTATCCCATTTCGCCGCAACACCGGCAATTAGTGTTTCAAACTCTTCATTGTTTCGAACCGACTTCTCAAGTAGTTCTTCTGCAAACTCCCAATCCGACTCCTCGGAGTTATTTCGGTTGGGTTTCGCGTCCGGATTCTGGAAGACATCTTTCAAAAACGTATTAATTGCCTTTCGGATTGGTCGCTTCTCGTCTTCCCAAAGCATTTCCACCTCTTCCATTTCCTGATTAAACTCCTCTGATTCGTGGATCAGGTAGTCGTAGATTCTCAAGAAAGCATGTTGTTGGTCTTCAGCACTGGGGTTTGTCTGACTTAGGAAATCCTCAAACTTTTCCGCCCCCCGGATTGCTTTATAAGCCGTCCGCAACATACTGGTGTTATCCTGCCATGGATGTTTTGGCCTTGCCATGTGTTTCGCAACTACCGGGTTCTGAACAATGCGCTCATACAAGCCTTCGAACGACAAGTTATTATATGCCGTTACATCCGCATCCGTTGGTAGATACTTGTTTTCCTTAGGATCTAAGTTAACCCTGATAAAATGGGTAAGTTCCAACGGGAACAATAACACGGTATAAAAGTTATGATCGATACCCGAAATGGAGTTTTCGAGGTACGATTTCGCTTTGTTCAAACTAGGTGTTTCGTCTTGCAAATAGGCATACACTGCCTGAAACACTTTGATTCTGATAAGTCGTCTGTTGAGCATGAATTTACGAGGGCTGCAAAGATATATTTTTAGCCTTACGGCCTACACATTGCCTGAAAATAAAAAATCGATCTCCTTTGACGCGATATTAAACCGTTCTCCAAGGCTATGATTAGTCAAATTCCCCTTGTAAACGTACACCCCCTTGCGCAAACCATTCTCTCCCCACAGGTAGTTGTAAAAACCTCCTTCATTGCCAATTTCAATCATCAACGGGGACAAAATATTGCTGAGCGCATAACTTGCCGTGCGGCTTACCCGCGATGCAATGTTTGGCACGCAGTAGTGCAACACATCGTGTTTGATAACAATGGGATTTTCGTGGTTCGTTATTTCACTTGTTTCAAAACAACCTCCCTGATCAATTGCAACGTCTACAATCAACGATTGTGGTTTCATCTTTTGTACCATTGCTTCGGAAACAACAATCGGACTTCTCCCAAATGTACTCCTTAGCGCACCAATTGCCACGTCACAGCGACTCAATGCTTTTTCAAGTATATGCGGTAATATGGTGGAAGAGGCGATTCTCCTGCCGATTACCGTTTCCAGTCGTCGTAACCGGTGAAGCGAATTATCAAAAACAGTTACATGGGCACCTAAACCAAGTGCAGCGCGTACCGCGTACTCGCCTACCGATCCTGCTCCAATAACCACAATATCCGTTGGCGGGATGCCCGGAATTCCTCCTAACAATTCACCTTTACCGTTCTTTGAGTTGTTGAGATACTCTGCGGCAATCAATACAGAAGCTCTTCCGGCAATCTCACTCATTGCGCGAATCATGGGCAGGGTTTCCGCATCATCCCGTAAAAACTCATACCCTATAGCCGTAATCTTCTTTCGACAAAGCAGTTGCAGGTATTCGCGTTTTAAATCGGCAAACTGCAGCGCACTAAACAAAACCTGGCCCGGTTTCATAATGTCGATCTCCTCTACAGTAGGTGGCGCAACCTTTAACACAATATCGCCTTCAAAAGCCGATTCATGATCGTAGACAATCTGCGCTCCTACGTTGCTGTAGTCTAAATCACTAAAATTTGCCTGTTTACCCGCACCAGCCTCTATTCTAACGCTGTGCCCGTTGTTCACCAACATTTCAACAGAAAGTGGAGAAAGCGACACCCGTTTCTCCTGATACGTAATCTCAGCAGGAACCGTAATCTGGAGATTACTACTTTTTTTCTTCAACTGCTGAAGTTTTTCTTGAGGTTGCAGACTGGCTTGCTTCGCTAAATCCGACCACACTTTCTTTGAAAAATCCGCCATATTACAAGGTGTATGATGTACTAAGTTAAGTGAATTCGTTTAGAAAATCAAAGATAATCCAATTGCATTTAACCCTACTTTTGCCGACTCAAACGCTGTCTAGAAATGTGAGCAATACGACAAAAAAATATTTCTTGAATTAGCAATTAAAATGCTTCTTGTACGTTTGAAATTAAGAATAACATGAGCGTATCACGTAAAATATTTTTGTTTGCCTCGGTTCTAACCTTTGCTTCCAGTTCTGTTTTTGCAGAGAATGAAGTAGAAAAAACCGATTCGACGGAGGAAGTTTCCTCTCAAAAAACAAGTGATGAGGTGGTGATCAAGGAAGTGAAAACAGATGCCATTTTCACCGATGCAATTACTGAATTTAAGGATGACGTCATTCCGGTAGATAGTGCTACTTTTTTCAACCACGTTGGTTCGTTAGAGTTTGAAATATCCATGGACTACAACTCTCAGGTAAAACGCTTTATCGATTACTTTGGAACCAGTTGGCAGGCAAAGCTCAAGGAAATGATCACCTTGAGTGAGCACTACTTCCCAATTTACGAGAGTGTTCTGGACAAAAACAACCTCCCTCTGGAGTTAAAATACGTGAGTGTGATTGAAAGCGCACTTAACCCCTATGCTACATCGCGTTCAGGAGCTGTTGGGCTCTGGCAGTTCATGCCTTACACCGGCAAGCTGTACGACCTGAAGATTGACCGATACCAGGATCAACGCAGGGACATTGTAAAGAGTACGGAAGCCGCTGCAGGTTATTTCAAAGACATGTCCATGGTTTTTGACGATTGGTTGGTTGTAATAGCGAGTTATAATTGCGGGCCCGGTAACATTCGAAAAGCCATACGACGATCAGGTGGTAAAACCGGCTTTTGGGAAATCTACCCCTACCTGCCTACCCAAACGAAGAACTACATTCCCTCCTACATCGCAGTGGCGTACCTAATGAACTTCTATCAGGAATACGGTATTTACCCGGCATGGGTGGAAAAGCCTGAGAAAGACGTGACCAAGGTTCTGTGCACACCGAATCACAATCTACAAGCCATGGCTGAAATTCTTGGCATTTCATTGGAAGAGATTCGGTCGCTTAACCCTCCGTTAAAAAGCAATAACATTCCTGCCAATGTAAAGGAGATTGAATTGTTCCTCCCAAATGATGCAGCATACACCTTCATCGAAAAAGAAGCAGAGATATTGACCCTGAGCGAATCGTACAAACCTGCTGTAACGGAGGTTGTTTATGTGGTTCGACGTGGTGATTCATTACTTGCTATAGCCAATCGAAAGGGCTGTTCTGTCGCAGAAATTAAAGAATGGAACAACCTGCGGTCAAACATGATCCACCCGGGGAACCGATTAAAACTTTACCTGTAATAAATGAAAAAAAAAGTCGCATTATACCTGTTAAGCGTTCTAACGCTTGCAGCGTGTAAAAAGTCGTCCGAGAATTCGAGTTTAAGTGCCAAGCCCAAAGCCACCGGAGAAGTAGGCAAGGTTGCCGTACTTATTAACGATGCTACCTATGTTGCCTGTAAGGATACCCTAAAGGCGGTATACCAGAAGACCCTGGAAGGACTCCCATCACTTGAACCTTACTTGCGGGTAACTCATTGCAACGAAGACAAGTTCACCAATTATTTTAAGCGGAACTACAACCTCTGTATTGTATACGATCAATCCAACAGCACCAAACTCAAGGGCATTCTTGGGGGTGAAATGACAACACTCATTAATGAAAAGATTAAGAATGGCGAGTCCATCTTTGTTGTTAAGGATTTATTTGCCCAACCACAGGAAGTTTGTTTCATTCTTGCCGCCAATAGCGACGACCTGAATAAGAAACTGGTAGAAAATGGCCCAAAACTACTCGAGCTGGCCATGGCTACGGAAAAGAAAACAACCATATCACGGGTAATTCGAAAGCCTAAAAACCAAGACGCTTTCTACAACACCATGATGAAACAATATGGGTATGCGTTTCGTACTCCTGCCAACTTCAAGGTGTCGGTGCGAAGTGACGAATTCAACGGGGTGAACAGAACTGCCGGCGACAAACGTTCAGGTATGTACCTGTACGAAGAACCATATAAAGGCGACCACCAGTTTGAGCTCGACTACATCATCCAACGCAGAAACGACATGCTTAAGCGACATCTTCATGGCCCCGATCGACCCGACAGTATTCCTACCTACGTATCGACCGACACGGTTAACGTAACTCCCTACATCCAGCAAATTGACCTAAATGGTTACAAAGCATTCGAAACACGAGGGTGGTGGGAAATGGAAAACGAATTTTTTGGTGGCCCATTTATCAGCTATACCATCTTCTGCCCAAAGCAAAATAAAGTGGTAACTCTTGAAGCAAACGTATTTGCACCGAGTGAAAAAAAGCAGCCCCTGCTACGTCAAATGGAGCTTGCTGCAACAACATTTGAAGAGAAATAATGAGTATTCGAATTGGAATCTTTGCAAGTGGGAACGGCTCCAACGCCATCAACTTAAACTCGCATTTCGACCAACACCCTGAGATTGAAATAAGTAAGGTGTATTGTAATAACCCGATGGCCGGAGTTATTACGAAAGCCTTTTCCAACAACATTCCTGTTCAGGTGTTCACCAAGCGCCAGTTAAACAATGGCCATGTGCTTGAACAATTAAAACGTGACCAGATTGATGTTATAGTGTTGGCCGGGTTTTTATGGCTGGTTCCTGAAGATCTAATCAAGTCTTTTCCATCGCGAATCATTAACATTCACCCTGCCCTATTACCACATTACGGAGGAAAGGGAATGTACGGCATGCGGGTTCACGAAGCCGTTGTTCAAAACCAGGAAAAGGAATCAGGTATAACGATTCACCTGGTAGACGAAGAATACGACAACGGAGACCACCTGTTTCAGGCCTCCGTAAGCTTATCCAACAACGAGACACCCGAAAGCCTCGCTGCAAAAATTCACGAGCTTGAATACCAACATTTTCCCGTTGTGGTTGAAAACTATGTTTTAAGACCAGGCCAACAATAAGGCTATTCATCTTAAACCAGCTCGTACACGTGACTGCATTGTCAAATTATCACGTACATTGGAGTTATATACAAGTAAATAACACTCGTCTTTTTATACTAACGCTTTGATTATCTTGCAGCTGATGGCAGTGAGCAAGAAGAAGATATTCGTACTGGACACCTCTGTTATTCTGTACGATCACAATTCAGTAATCAATTTCGAAGACAACGACGTCGCCATTCCCATTCAGGTACTGGAGGAATTAGACACGTTTAAAAAGGGTGGAGATTCAAAGAACTACGAGGCCCGAAGTTTCATCCGCTTCCTTAACAGTGTGTCTACCGACTCGCTTCTTGACAACTGGGTTAAAATACCAGGCAAGGGAAAAGGAAGGCTCAAGATTGTAAAAGAAATAGACAATCTGAAACACAACGCCGCCGATACGTTTGACGATTACAAAAACGACAATAAAATCATCAATGCAGCCCTTTCACTTAAACAAGAGTTTCCTAAGAGGGTTGTCATTTTGGTATCTAAAGACATCTGTCTTCGAGTGAAGGCCAAGGCCTTTACTTTAATGGCAGAAGACTATCTCACCGGAAAGATTGGAAACGTGGACAAACTGTACACAGGTAAGTCGATTGTAGAAAACATAGATTCCGAGGTAATCGACAACTTATTCAAAAACGACCGAATCCCATCCAAAAATGTGAGTAAAACCAAATTCCCTTACAACCATTTTCTCATTCTGAATAATGGCAAAAAATCGGCACTTGGATATTACAACTCTGGAGAGGATCAGGTAGAACGGGTTGAGAAACGAACCGTCTACCATATCAAACCCAGAAACGCAGAACAGGCCTTTGCCATCCACGCACTAATGGATCCGGATATCCGACTGGTAACCCTCAGAGGTGTTGCAGGTACAGGAAAGACCTTGATGGCCCTTGCATCGGCACTTGAACAGCGCAGCAACTTCCACCAGATTTACATTACACGCCCCATTGTTCCTTTGAGCAATCGCGACATTGGTTTCTTGCCCGGCGACGCCAACGCCAAAGTGGACCCTTATATGCAACCGATTTGGGACAACCTGAAATACATCAAAAGTCAATATAAAGAGACCGATAAAGAATTTAAGCGGATAACGGAGATGGTGCAAACAGAAAAGATCGCCATTGCACCGCTTGCCTACATACGAGGCAGAACCCTAAACAATGTATTTTTCATTGTCGACGAGTCTCAAAACCTGACGCCACACGAGATCAAAACCATTATTACCAGGGCTGGGGAAAACACCAAGATTGTCTTTACCGGAGACATTAATCAAATCGACACTCCGTACCTCGATGCAGAAAGTAATGGATTGTCGTACTTAATCGACAAGGTAAAAAACCATCGGCTGTTTTGCCATGTAAACCTTGAAAAAGGAGAACGAAGTGAGTTGGCAAACTTAGCAAACGAGCTACTCTAACTACTCCTTAATAAACTTGGTAAGAAAGCTCTCGCCATCCATAATCGCTCGGATAAAGTAGGTACCAGCTGGTTCTGACTGGATGTCGAATGTATAAGGCTCCATTAGGTTGTTGTGATCAACACGCTCTACCTCCTGGCCAAGGCTGTTTACTAACTGTAAACTGCCAGCAACCTGTTCTTTTACGTTAAAACGAATGGACACATAACCTTCTGCCGGAGATGGATATGCAACTACAGAAGTACCTTCAGGTGCTCGTTTCAGATCAACCACGGCCTGCGAACTGATTACAAAGGTTTGATTCATTTTAAACTGGCCAAAACCACCATAAAAGAAGACCTCTTCCTGTCTCAAATCCTTGCCCCCCTCTTTATCGTTCATGTAATACGTAAACAATAAAGTGTCTTGAAAATTCAAGGCGGGCAAAACCGTATCCAACATGCTTCGAAACGCCTCTTCCAAACTGACTTCACCGTTGCTGCCGCAATACCCCACATACTTCGGACGTTCGTCACCAATAGTCTTTTGATAAACCGTAAAACCTTCTATTTGCTTTTCGGCTAGAGCCACATGGGCACTATCCTTAATATCGTCAAAATTGAGATTCACGATTTCTTTTTTGGTTACATGCTCACTGGGGTATTGAACATAACCCTGAAGAATGACGTAATGTATCGGGCACAATGCCGAACTAATAGATAAAACTGTGGTTAGGAGCAAAGTCACTAACAATGGTCGAAGTGGTTTCATAGTCTACACAATTAGAGGTCAAACAAAATGTCAACGCTCTGTCATGTAGTTTTATTGTGTTTAGGAATCTTGCGCCGCAATGCGTTGCGCACAGGCTATGCCATCCAACGCGGCTGACATAATTCCTCCAGCGTAACCTGCGCCTTCCCCACATGGGTACAAACCCTGTACCTCAGGATGTTGAAGTGTGTCGCGATCACGGGGAATGCGCACCGGAGACGACGTTCTGGATTCCACCCCCACCAGCATTCCATCGTTACTGTTATATCCTCTCATGCGTTTTCCAAAGTGGATAATCGCCTGACGGATTCGTTTATGCACAAAGTCTGGAAGCACCGTGCGGAGGTCAACGGATTCAACACCAGGCAAATAAGACGTTTCCACAAGACGGTCGGAAACCCTGGACCGAACAAAGTCGCCTACCCGTTGCCCGGGAGCTTTTAAGTCTTCACCAGCGGCTACAAATGCTCTTTTTTCTACGTCAGCCTGAAACTCCAATGCCGCCAGTGGATTGTTTTCTCCATACTCCTTCCAGTCCTCAGGCCGAACTTCAACCACAAACCCGCTATTGGCAAACTCTCCATTGCGTTTGCTTGGAGACCAACCGTTCACCACCACTTCGCCATTCTGCGTCATGGACGGTGCTATAATGCCACCTGGACACATGCAAAAAGAGAAAACTCCCCTACCTTCTACCTGATTCACAAGGGAATAACTTGCCGGTGGCAAAAACTCGCCTCGCTGCTTGCACTTGTATTGAATACGATCAATCATCGCTTGGGGGTGCTCTATTCTTACACCCAGGGCAAATGGTTTGGCCTCTATCGCAATATTCTCATTATTGAGCAGCTCAAAAACGTCACGCGCCGAATGACCAGTGGCGAGTATCACTGCATCAGCCAGCACTTCTCCCTTTGTGGTGCGAACACCTTTAACCTTCCCATCGCGAACAATGAAGCCTGTTAATCGGGTATCAAACCGAACATCACCTCCTTGTTCCTCAATGGTCTCACGAATATTCTCAACTATACCCGGCAACTTATTGGTACCGATGTGCGGATGAGCCTCAAACAAAATTTCAGGTTTAGCTCCATGTTCAACAAACGACTTCAACACTTGCCGAATCTCTCCCCTTTTTTTACTTCGGGTATACAGCTTTCCATCTGAAAAAGTACCTGCACCACCCTCACCAAAACAGTAATTACTATCGGAGTGAACAAATCTTTTTCTGTAAATATCAATCAGGTCGCGTCTTCGTTCGCGCACCCTTTTGCCTCGTTCAATAACGATGGGTGTTACACCCTCCTCCTGAAGTTTCAAAGCAGCAAACATGCCAGCCGGGCCAAAACCTACAATTACCGCAGTTTTACCAGTCCCTTTTGTAGTTCCAAAAGCCGGAATTTCATCGAACGCCTCGTTCTGCAGTTGCACATTGAAGTTGTAAACGATGGGCTGTTTTCGGGCATCAAGAGACTTCTTTACGATGCGGTAGTGCCAACCCGTGAGGTCTCGTAATCTGGCTTTTTTTTGAATGGCCTTTTCAATTGCCAGCGTGTTGTGGGCCTGTTCCGGAAGTAGCTTGAATTGTATGGATTTGGAGAGCAAAATTATTTTCCAATAAGTATCCACAAATATTCGTATAAATCATTTTAATAAGCACCTTTGTAGCTTAAATTGTTCCATTTTGAAGACACCACAAGAACTGAAAGACATTGTAAGCCAGGTTAGACGTGACATTGTACGAATGGTTCATGCCGTTCAATCGGGCCACCCGGGTGGTTCCTTAGGATGTGCCGAGTATTTCACCGTTCTGTATCACAACATTATGGACTACACTCCGGTTCCATTTTCGATGGAAGGAAAGAACGAAGATGTTTTCATTTTGAGCAATGGTCATATTTCACCTGTGTTCTATTCCTCCCTGGCGCATGCGGGCTACTTCGACAAAAGCGAACTAGCCACGTTCCGAAAAATTGGTTCGCGACTTCAGGGACACCCTGCCACAGAAGAAGGTTTACCGGGAATTCGAGTAGCTTCAGGCTCCCTAGGACAAGGCTTATCGGTTGCCGTGGGTCTGGCACAATCGAAGAGCTTGAACGCAGACAGTCACTACGTTTACGCCTTGATGGGTGATGGCGAACTTCAGGAAGGACAAAACTGGGAAGCCATTATGTATGCCGGACATAATAAGGTAGACAACCTTATTGCAACCGTTGACTTCAACAAACAGCAAATAGACGGTTCTACCACCGATATTATGGGTTTTGACGAACTCCGCTCCAAATTTGAAGCCTTTGGATGGCTTGTATTAGACATGGAGGGTAATGACGTTGAGCAAGTGGAAGCGGGTCTTAACAAGGCGAAAGAAGCCGCTAATAATGGTAAGCCCGTGGTTATACTAATGACCACCGAAATGGGCAACGGTGTAGACTTCATGATGGGTTCACACGAATGGCACGGAATAGCGCCAAACGATGAGCAACTGGCAAGTGCTTTGAACCAAAATGTGGCTACTCTGGGCGACTACTAAATCGCTTTTGCACACTTTTTGATGTATCTAGAAAGTTATAAGCAATATATGAAACAAGTATTTATGCTGTGTTTTGCAATGCTTTTGGCTTTTTCTGGCTACAGTCAAACCACCACAAACGAAGCAAAAACACGAATTCTCTTCCTGTTGGATGCGTCCAATAGTATGTATTCACGCATGGGCGACGACACACGGATGAACGTTGCTAAAAAGCTCCTTTCCCGAATGGTTGACAGCCTGGAGAAAATCGAAGAACTTGAAATCGCACTTCGGGTTTATGGGCATCAGCAACGTAAAGACGATTATGATTGTGAGGACACCAAACTTGAGGTTGGTTTTTCTCCGCATAACCACGCAGCAATTAAAAACCACATTCGCGAACTCCGACCAAAGGGAACAACATTGATCGCCTACTCTCTGCAGCAGGCCGCATACGACTTTCCAACAGAATCCTCCTCGCGCAACATCATCATTCTGATCACCGACGGAATTGAAGAATGTAACGGAGACCCATGTGCCGTTTCGCAGGCATTGCAGAAACAAGGCGTGGTTTTAAAACCGTTTATTATTGGTGTGGGTCTCGATAAGGATTTCCGTAAACAGTTTGAGTGCGTGGGGAAATACTTCGAAGCTACTACAGAAGATGCATTTGAAAAGGTACTTGACCAGGTGGTGGCACAAGCTCTCAACAACACAACCTGTCAGATTAATCTGCTCGACACACACAAAAAACCAACGGAAACCGATGTGAACGTCTCCTTTTACGATGCATATTCCGGTGAGTTTATCAAAACCGTGGTTCACACATTGAATAAACATGGAGTTCCGGATACCATTTATGTGGATCCTGCGCACGATTACGACATTGTGGTCCATACCATCCCGCCAATTCGAATTGAAGACGTAGAAATGCCGGGAGGTAAACATACCACTGTTGTGGCCGATGCACCTCAAGGAAACCTGCTGCTGGTAGTTGAGGGGATTTCGGGCTATGGACGATTAAATGCGATTGTCTACAAAGCAGGCACTAAGGAAATCGTAAACGTACAGGAGTTTAACACCAAGGAACCATACATAACCGGCAAATACGACATTGAGATTTTATCGCTGCCCAGGCGACTGGAAACCAACATCCCAATTGTTCAATCGAAAAAAACACGGATACAAATACCTCAGCCCGGGAGTGTAAATCTGATTACGAAAAACACGTATTGGGGAGATATTTACCTGATTAGCGGCGACAAACACGAATGGGTGTGTAACGTAAACCTCACTGGTTCCAACAAGAAAATTGTACTGCAACCCGGCAAGTATTCGGTCGTGGTACGTGATAAAAAAGATTTAAATGTAATTAACTCGAAAGAAGAGATTTTTGAAATATCTTCGGGTAAAGTTGCAAACATCAAAATATAGTCCTTGACAATGATTAACACGGAAGTTTTAGAAAAGAAAGACACGCGTTCTGGGTTTGGAGCAGGCTTGCTGGAGCTTGGGCGAACCAATCCCGAAGTAGTTGCACTCTGCGCCGACCTCACGGGATCACTAAAAATGGGAGACTTCAAAAAGGAGTTCCCTGAACGATTTTTCCAGGCTGGAATTGCTGAGGCCAATATGATTGGAATGGCAGCAGGGCTTGCTACAGGAGGTAAAATCCCGTTTACCGGAACCTTTGCTAACTTTTCCACTGGCCGTGTTTACGATCAAATTCGTCAGTCGGTTGCCTACTCAGAGAAAAACGTAAAAATATGTGCCTCGCATGCCGGGCTAACACTGGGTGAAGATGGTGCAACTCACCAGATACTGGAAGACCTTGGGCTCATGAAAATGCTTCCCAACATGGTGGTGATCAATCCGTGTGACTACAATCAAACAAAAGCAGCAACCATCGCAATTGCCGACCACCACGGACCGGTTTATCTCCGTTTTGGAAGACCCAAGTGGCCTGTGTTTACGGCTCCGGATCAAAAATTTGAGATTGGTAAGGCATGGACAATCCAAGAAGGCACGGATGTTACCATATTTGCCACTGGCCACATGGTTTGGAAGGCAATGGAAGCAAGCAACATACTTGAAAGTCAAGGAATTTCGGTTGAGCTAATTAACATCCACACCATTAAACCACTTGATAACGAAGCGATACTCAAGTCTGTGGCAAAAACAAAATGTGTTGTCACAGCAGAAGAACACCAGATGAACGGTGGGCTTGGAGATAGTGTTTGTCAACTTCTTTCCCGCAACACCCCTGCCCCGGTAGAAATGGTTGCGGTAAACGATCAGTTTGGAGAAAGCGGCAAACCCGAAGAGCTTTTAGACAAGTATGGTTTGGGAACCGAAAACATCATCACAGCAGTAAACACGAAAGAATGGATAGCAGACAGGGCCAGATTGAAGCCATCTGGGAGAACAGAGACCTTTTGAAGGAAGCTCAAAGTGAGGAGGTAATTCGATCCATCATCGCAGATTTGGATGCAGGCAGACTAAGAACCGCGTCTCCTTCAGACAATGGGTGGGTAGTAAACGACTGGGTTAAGAAAGCCGTGATCCTTTACTTCCCCATACAGAAAATGGAAGTTAGCCATGCAGGCCCCATGGAGTTTCACGACAAGATGGAGCTCAAAAAGAACTATAAGGAACTTGGCATTCGGGTAGTACCGCATGCAGTTTCGCGTTACGGCAGCTACATTGCACCAGGTGTTGTAATGATGCCCAGCTATGTGAATATTGGAGCGTATGTCGACTCAGGCTCAATGGTCGACACATGGGCCACGGTTGGAAGCTGCGCACAAATTGGTAAAAACGTTCACCTCAGTGGTGGAGTCGGCATCGGTGGTGTGTTGGAACCTGTTCAGGCGGCACCGGTGATCATTGAAGACAATGCCTTCATTGGTTCTCGATCGATTGTAGTAGAAGGAGTTCGCGTTGGCACAGAAGCCGTTGTCGGTGCAGGCGTTACCCTAACCATGTCGACAAAAATCATCGACGTAAGCGGTTCTGAGCCAAAGGAATACAGAGGAGAAGTACCCGCACGATCGGTTGTTATTCCGGGTATGGTAGCGAAACAGTTTCCCGCAGGTGAATATCAGGTACCAGTTGCCTTGATTATTGGTCAGCGCAAAGAGAGCACAGACAAAAAAACGAGCTTAAACTCGGCCTTGCGCGACTTTGACGTAGCGGTTTAATCCCACATCATCGATCCGCTGAGGTTTTAACCCCTTCCAGACTATCTTTGCCCCATGCGAATCGGTTTCGATGCAAAGCGATATTATCATAACCGAACCGGTTTAGGGAACTATGCCCGATCACTGGTTGACGGTTTCATTGAGCATCATCCTGAGCATGATTATATTCTGTTTACTCCGAAACTACCTAAGAGCTTAAGGACTAAGCCTTCCAACACAGTAACTCGTAGAAAGCTCAGCCCATTTTGGAGGCAGTTTGGTATCACAAGCGACATTGACCGTAACAAACTGGACATCTACCATGGTCTTAGCGCTGAACTTCCTGGAATTAAACCCCAAAAAAGCAAGTTGGTTGTAACCATTCACGACTTGATTTTCATGAAGTACCCATCCTACTATTCCACGATTGACCGGTTGATTTATTCGCGAAAAACAAGCGGGGCCCTGAGTTCAGCTGATGCCATTGTTGCAACCAGCCAGCAGACCAAACGCGACATCGAAGCCATACTTGGAAAAGAAGACAATCGCATTCAGGTAATCTACCAGGATTGCGCTCCCCTATTTTATCACATTTGGGGTGTTGAGGAGTTAGGTATGTTGAGTGATCGGTATCGGCTTCCCGCAAAATTCCTTCTGATGGTAAGTAAGTTTGAGAAACGGAAGAACCACTCCAATTTACTTCGTGCCCTTGCAGCATCCGGAATTGATATTCCTTTGGTTTGTGTGGGCAACAAAGGCGACGCCTTTGACGATGTTGTAAAACTCAGAGCAGACCTGGGCCTGACGTCTCAGGTTCAGCTGATTGAAGGAGTGCCTTCTCACGACCTACCTGGTTTTTATCAGGCTTCTAGCGGTAGCGTATTCCCGAGTGAGTATGAGGGCTTTGGCATTCCGGTTCTGGAAAGCATGGCCTCCCACACCCCCGTGCTCACGTCGAAAGATTCCTGCATGCAAGAGATCTGCGGTCCGGCGGCAATGTATTTCGATCCTCACAGTGTTGAGGATATGGTGGAGAAACTAAAAGTGTTTGTTGAAGGTTCCACCTATTCAGAGCTTTTCGAAAAAATTCATGACCGACTTCCACAGTTTTCAACCAGGCATATTCTTGAACAACATTTAACCCTTTATAAAAGTCTCTTATGATCAAAGTCGGCCAATACCACACAATGATTGTTCTGCGGGAAACCAGCGTAGGCCTGTTTCTTGGCAATGCCCAGGGTGACGAAATTCTTTTACCCAATAAGTATATAGAAGAAGGCACCAAGGTGGATGACCATATTGATGTTTTTGTTTATAAGGATTCGGAAGACCGCCCAATTGCCACGACCCTCATACCAAAGGCAGTTGCGGGGCAGTTTGCCGTTTTAAAGGTAAACGACGTTTCGTCTGTGGGTGCCTTTCTGGATATGGGATTGGAAAAAGATCTACTAGTACCTTATAAAGAGCAGAATCAAAACCTAATAAGGGGCAAGGAAGTGTTGGTTTATGTATACCTCGATGAGGTTACCAACCGCATGGTTGCATCTTGTAAAACCCATAAATTTATTGAAAAAGAAACCATCGAACTTGAGGAGGGTGAACAGGTTGAACTCCTAATTGGTGGCCAAACCGACCTTGGG
Source organism: Bacteroidia bacterium (assembly GCA_017640445.1). Taxonomy (GTDB): domain Bacteria; phylum Bacteroidota; class Bacteroidia; order NS11-12g; family UBA9320; genus UBA987. The sequence goes on from JAEPQQ010000068.1 coordinate 15,018, forward strand.
CGCCATGTCATTATCAACAATCGTTACTCGGGCCTTATATACGACAACGAAATATTTGGGAAAATACGATTAGGCGATACAAAAACGGGATACATCAAAAAACTCAGAGAGGACGGTAAGATTGACGTTAGTCTGCAGCCTCAGGGATACGAAAACATGGACTCCTTTGAGACCAAGGTACTTGAGGAACTGGATGCTCGTGGCGGCGAGTTACCTATTGGCGACAAATCTGCTCCGGAGGATATCTATGGTTTGCTCGGTATGAGTAAGAAGAATTTCAAAAAGGCAATTGGTAGTCTTTATCGGCAAAGACTGGTGGTTCTCGCCCCAACAAGTGTCAAGAAGGTTTAAAAAAAGATTCATGTTTACTTCATATTTTTTTATAGCTTGCGTGAAAATTTATTGTAACATGAAAAACAAACTCATTCTATCATTACTAATTGCTTGTGGAGTACTATTCTCTACAAATGCACAAGCCCAAGGCGACCAGGGAGAACAAGTATTTACATTGGACGCAGGTTTTAGTGTAACCGGCGGTCTGATCAAGGCGGTATTCGACGACAACCCTACATTTGACAGTACAGGAACCCTTGTTCCTGGAGGTTCTTCAGTAAGTGGTGGTCCTGCGATCGTGCTTGGTTGGGATATGGGACTTTCTGAGCGTTGGAGTATTGGTGCCATTGTAACAACTCAAGGTTGGAGCGGTGATGCGGCGAACAGCTTCATTAACAGCGATGGAAACTGGGTTGATGAAACAGTTAACTTCAAGCTTAGAAGAAACAACGTTTCTATTTGCCCTAAGATTCACTACGGAAATGGTGACAATGTAGACCTTTACAGTGGACTACGTGTTGGTTACGTTTTCTGGAATTCTTCTATCGAAAGTAACGACCCTGCTTACAACCTTCTTGAGGACTTTGCAAGCGGAGGACGAGTTAACTTTGGTTTGACTCTATTTGGAGGTCGTTTCTACGTAAACGACAACCTGGGTTTAAACTTTGAGTTAAACATGGGTGCTCCATTCTTGTTTGGTGCTGGTTTGAACTGGAAGTTAACCTAATTAAATACCTAAAAGATGTTAAGGGGTGTTCGTTGGAACACCCCTTTTTTTGTCTCCTTTTTTTATAATGTCAATAACTCGACATTTACATGACGGGAAACTTACAACCAACCTGGCGATTTAACGTTTTATATGTGATTGCTCTTCAAAACAGCAGTCAAAAGCAAGTTTAATAGTGGTAAATTAAATTTCAGTTTTAGTTTTTGGTTACGAAAAGGGGATCTCCGGATTCCCTTTTTGTCTTTTACCCTTATTTCAATTTGTATTTATTCTAAATAATTCCCTCGTTTAAACTGAGGAAAACTATTGCTTTATTCTTTTTAAAAACATGGTATTTTTGCCCAAATTCTAGGCAAGGCAATCTGGGCGTTTTACTCCCGGTAACCCCTTGAAAATTAGAGGTTAATGAAAAACTTTTTATCAAAAAGTATGCGATTACATTTTCTTAAAGCGGGCAGTCTGGCGGTTTTGCTCGTCCTATCTACGCTGCAGTCCTTTGCAGAACTGAAAATTCAAACAAGTGCCACGGGTCTTCCCGTATCGGAAGAAACGGTTAAAGCAGGAGAATCTTTGTTTAAATCGAAGTGTGCTTCGTGCCACGCGCTTGATCGACAAACAACCGGGCCTGCGTTGGCTGGAGTTACCGAACGACGCGACCTCGACTGGTTGTTGAAATGGATCAGAAACAATACTGAGCTTCGCCAGTCGGGTGATGCAGATGCGATCGCGATTTACAATCAATACAACCAAAGCGCCATGACGGTGTTTGCAGACCTTTCTGATGATCAGATCAAATCGATCCTGATGTATACCGAAAATGGTCCACTTGCAAAACCAAAAGATGAATCAGGCCCTGGACCTGTTGTAGTCGACGAAGGTTTGTTTAACAAAACCAACAAGATCCTTTGGCTTCTTGGCCTTATGGTATTCATCATAGTAGTGTTGATCATCAAAACACTCGACTACGTTGGAAAACTTACCGGAAGAGAAGTTATACCTTGGAACAATCTAAACGCCGGCTTGATGCTCGCTTTCCTGATTATCGGAATGTCTGCCGGTTTATATGAACTATCGATCCATGGGAAATACGCCCTGTTGTGGGATGCATCCTCTGAACATGGAGAGAAGATTGACCAAATGATGAAGATTACCTTTATCATTACTGGTTTTGTATTCTTCGTAACGCAGATAGCCCTTTTTGTATTTGCGTTCAAATACCGCCAAAAGAAAGGAGTTAAAGCCCTTCACTACGCTCACAACGACCGGTTGGAGATTGTTTGGACCGCTATTCCTGCAGTTGTGCTTACCATTCTGGTACTTGGAGGTCTTAAGGTGTGGCAAAACATCAACTCCAAGCCAGCTGAAGGTACTGCTCAAATAGAAGTGTTTGCACAGCAGTTTGCCTGGACAGCTCGATACCCTGGTGCCGATGGAGAACTTGGTAAAGCCAATTATAACCTGATCTCAGAAGTATCAAACCCGCTTGGTGTTGCAATTCCTTACAAAGCCAAGGAGGTAATTGAAGAAATCAAAAAAGACATCGCATTCTACGAAAAGTCGATTGAGGAACTGCCTGAAAAACTAGGAGAACTGAAGTCTACCCTAGGTGGACGAGTTGGAGCCGACCTGAAGGCGCACCAAAAACAAATAGACGATATTGAGTCGGGTAAGGAAAAAAGCTTCCTTGAGCTTCAGATCCGAAGAAGAAAAACACAAATGGATCGTATCGAACGATCGTTGGTTAATGGTTCTATGTATACAGAAGCCGCCAATGACGATATTGTTACCACGGAGATTCACTTGTTGGTAAATCAACCGATTACAATGAAGCTTCGTTCACGTGACGTGATTCACAGTGCGCTTATGAAGGAATTCAGAGCTCAAATGAACGTGGTACCAGGTGTACCAACTCAATTCACCTTTACACCAACCATTACCACTGAGAAGAAGCGAGAAATGCTTAATAATCCAGAGTTTGATTACCACATCATCTGTAACAAGATCTGTGGAAACTCACACTTTAACATGAAGCTTAAGATCGTAGTTGAAGATCAGAAAGCGTACGATAAGTGGATGAGCGAACAAAAACCAACCTTCGCAGTAGAAGAACCTGTAATGGAAATGGAATCAGAAGACACTCCGGAGCACGAAGAAACCGACGAGCATGCTTCTGAAGAGCATTCAGGTGAAGTAGCCATGACCCAATTTTAATTACCACAAAAAGAACGATAACGAAGATGAGTAACGATCACGGACATCACAAGGAAACCTTCATTTCGAAGTACGTTTTTAGCATGGATCACAAAATGATCTCTAAGCAGTTCCTAATTACAGGAATTGTAATGGGAGTATTTGGTGTAGCCATGTCCATCCTTTTCCGACTTCAATTGGCCTGGCCAGAAACCAGCTTCCCTATCCTGAACTGGTTGTTTGGTGATCAATGGGCTCCTGAAGGACGTTTGGATTCAGGTTTTTACATGGGGCTTGTAACCATTCACGGAACCATCATGGTATTCTACGTGTTAACGGCAGGATTGAGTGGTACATTCTCGAACTTACTGATCCCACTTCAAGTGGGTGCGCGTGATATGGCCTCGCCATTCATGAACATGCTTTCCTACTGGTTCTTCTTTCTTTCCAGTGTGGTTCTTATGAGCAGCATGTTTGTGTCTACCGGACCTGCTTCAGGTGGTTGGACCGTATATCCTCCTTTGAGTGCGCTGGAAAAAGCAATGCCAGGTTCAGGTTTAGGTATGACCTTATGGTTGATAGCCATCATCCTGTTCATCGTTTCGGCCTTGCTTGGTGGTATTAACTATATTTCAACCGTATTGAACATGCGAACCAAGGGTATGTCGATGAATCGACTACCACTAACGATTTGGGCATTCTTCCTTACGGCAATATTGGGACTTCTTGCGTTCCCGGTTCTACTTGGTGGCGGTTTACTATTGATGTTCGACCGACTCGCAGGTACTAGTTTCTACTTGTCTGATATCTTCCTTGGAGGTGGTATTGGTGCCCTTGAACAATCCGGAGGTAGTCCAATTCTCTTCCAGCACTTGTTCTGGTTCCTAGGTCACCCTGAGGTATACATTATTATTATGCCTGCTCTGGGTATAACATCGGAAGTAATTTCTGTAAACGCACGTAAGCCTATCTTTGGTTACACAGCGATGGTTATTTCGCTCATTGGTATCTCTGTACTTTCTTTCCTTGTATGGGGACACCATATGTTTATTACCGGTATGAACCCGTTCCTGGGTACCATCTTCCTGGTAATGACGCTAATTATTGCCGTTCCTTCGGCGGTAAAAACCTTTAACTATCTGGCAACACTCTGGAGGGGTAGTATACGCTTCACCAACGGTATGATGTTCGCCATCGGTTTGGTATCCCTGTTTATTACGGGTGGTCTTACCGGTTTGTTCCTTGGTAACGCCGCACTTGATATTGCCTTGCACGACACCTATTTCGTAGTAGCGCACTTTCACCTGGTAATGGGTAGCTCCGCGATCTTTGGTATGATGGCCGGTATTTATCACTGGTATCCTCGAATGTTCGGAAGAACAATGAACAAAACATTGGGTTATATCCACTTCTGGTTGACTTTCATTTCTGCTTACATGGTGTTCTTCCCAATGCACTTCCAGGGACTTGCGGGTGTGCCTCGTCGGTACTATACCTTCAACATCCTTCCGGAATTTGCTCCTTGGTTAGACGTTAACGTATTCATTACTCTGGCCGCTATATTAGGTGGTCTTGCTCAGATCTTGTTCCTATACAACTTCTTTAGCAGCATCTTTAATGGAGAAAAAGCGACTCAGAACCCTTGGCAAGCAAACACACTTGAATGGACAGCTCCTGTTGAGCACATTCACGGCAACTGGCCTGGTGAGATCCCAACTGTTTACCGTTGGCCTTACGACTACAGTTTGCCTGACGCTGACGAAGACTTTATTCCTCAAAACGTGCCTTATGAAGGTGGCGAAGAGGAAGTACATATAGCTCCGGTTAATCCAACGGCATCTGATGCCAAGGAGGAGCCTAAAGAAAATGCCGTGTTCTTCACCTTGGTAAAGAACTGGTTTGGACTAAGACGCGCGTAAAACACCTTGTTCACTCCTGCGTTCTTTAACCGCTTCTGCCGCTTGTCGATTATAGGCATATTGCTTCTTTTCTTCATCGGTGGCTTGGTTAGGATAACAGGATCGGGGATGGGGTGCCCGGATTGGCCCAAGTGCTTTGGAACATGGGTTCCGCCCACGTCTGAAGACCAACTGCCAACC
>JAEPQQ010000069.1 GCA_017640445.1 Bacteroidia bacterium
GTGGAGTACTTTTTGAGTTAGAGAACGCTACGTAAGCAGCTCCAGAAGAAGAAGTACCAGTGTACTTAGAAATGATCATCTCACCATTCTTAAAGGTGTTGTAATCAGCACTTCTCCAGAAGTGTACACAACGAGTACCGTTACCAGTACCTGCTGCTTCAATCACCAAATTGTTGAATGTGAAGTAATCTGCACCATTCATTTCAATTGTTGAACTTGAAGCTGTGTTTAGGATTTTTTCACCATTACCATTAATAGTGATTGTGTTTGTAGCACTTGCTCCGGTAACCTCATTGAAGACCACACGCTCAGAGTAAGGACCTGAGCTCGCAACAACGTTAACCGTTACCGCGCCGGAAATACCGTTTGTTGTTAACGAATCTTCAAGATCGTTGAACGACGCGAAGTTGGTACCGCCTGTTGCGCTACCTGCATTAATGGTATAAGTACCACTAAGCGGTGTACCAGCCATAGCCAAACTGCCAGCAAGCAGAAGACCAACTGATAACATTAATCCCCGATAAAGGGCCGAAAGCCATTTCGTGTTGTTTAAAATTCTTTTTAAGGGCATCTTTATATTATATTAGATTAATAACCAGACTCCGTGTGAATCAACTAACTTACCTTATTCTCATTTGATTCACGAAGTCATTACATCACAAATCTCAATACTTGATCTCAAAAAAAAGTCTTATGGCCCTGAATATGGAAATCTGTCCTGCGAAATCGCTTATACCAGAATTGCGTTCTACGAAACACTAAGCAATCAGACTTTGCAGGTGTTTTTTTCTGTTTTTGGTCTAAAAAAAATGGTGTTTGAGTGTTTTATCCCCAATTTTAGAGAAATTGCCTGATAGTTTCTTTTTACTAAGATTGGATTCTAATTAAAAAACGATGATTCAGAATAAGAATGGAATATCCCTTGATCTTTATGATATCAAAATATTGGGCATTCTTCAAACCAACTCCAAGATTGCAATAAAGGAAATCGCTCATAAAATATCGTTGAGCGTTACGCCTACTCACGAGCGTATCAAAAAACTAGAAAAAGCAGGGGTTATTAAGGCATACGTTGCAATTCTCGACGCACACGTTTTACGAAAGGGTTTCATTGTTTTTATGCACATATCGATCAAGGAACACAGTAAGGGCAGTCGCACACTGCTTATCGAAAAGTTGTTGTCGATTCCGCAAGTTGAAGAGCTTTATCACACCTCAGGAGTTTATGACTTCAGCGCAAAAATTCGGGTTCGAAACGTAACCGAATACAGTCATTTTTTAACCGAAGAAGTATCGCAAATTGATAACATAAAAGACCTCAATAGTAGCATTGTTCTAAACGTTCTGAAAGAGACCACGGTTATTGATCCATCCTGATGAAAATACAACCCTATAACATAAACCCTCCTGAAATCACTTCGTTTTATCAATAATACCCAGATGTAATATACGTCCTCCGGTTTGGCTTATTGGGTGTACACTTTTTCCAATTACCACTCCATCCTCTGGTGAACGATATTCCTTTATGGTGTCTCCAAAAACACTGCGCACCACGGCTATTATTTGTCCTTGTCGAACCCAATCTGTAACATCCGGAAAGACCTCCAAAATACCCCCTCGATCAGCATAAACCCAATACGAGTTTTCACACAAATATGGAGCCTCCTCAGACTCTTCAATCACATCCTGCGTAATGCCCAAATAACTTAGAACGTTGTAGATGCCCGCTGTTCCTGAACGTATCATTCCTTTCTGAAATCGGTTAGGGTCGCCTACCTCAACGGTAATTGAATGTATCCCTAGCTCGTATGCTGCGCTCCGCAGGGTGCCATCACTCCCAGGATTATTCAGAATAATCTGTGCATTCTGAAGTTCAGCCAGTCTTGCAGTAACGGGATCATTCATATTTGCTCTTATGTAGTACGAGTTAATTCGACCGAAACTGGCTGTATGTAGATCGATCAAATAATCGAACTTAGCTACAATACGTTCCATAATGCGGTACGCATATACATCGCTGTGATTGCCCCCTTCCTTTCCAGGCATAAGTCGATTGAGGTCTTCCCCGTCCATAAAGCGACGTTCTTGGTTGAGTATCGATGGAACATTGACAACAGGAACTCCCACAACACACCCCTTCATCTGCTTTGGGTCTAATTGTGATAAAATCCTCTGGACAATTCTTAGTCCATTTAGTTCGTTCCCATGAACAACGGCAGTAAGCCCAAGAACCGGACCGTCTTCCAAGCCTCTAACAATGATAACCGGAACCAAAATTGATTGACCAATTCCGTTTGCAACTAGGTCAATCCAAAACCTGCTCGTTTGACCTCGAGGAGCTTGGTTAATTTTCAAAAAACGTACGATCTCGGCGTTTTGAAACTTCATGTTATTAGTATTTCTTCGATTAATGATGGGTCGTTATTAAGAGATCGAAAAAGTTTCATTTTCAGTTGTCCCTTGGCATTAAGTAATTGACACGCCATTTTATCAATTGCAATGGTTGACAACACCGCTTGAATATAGCCATCGACCAAATCGTCTAACCCAATCCCTAATCGATTAAAATCTCTCCTATCCATAAGCAACAACCTCGCTGTTTCTGAATCCCAGCCTCCTTTTTCGTCCTTGAACGATAGGTTTGTCCCCAGCATATCCCATGAGCTATCACCAACCTCAAGTTGATCAGATAGAGGTGTTTTTGCCCTTCGTCCATAAACCGAAAGTGGTCTATAACCCTTGTCTGTAGCATGGATCATCATTCGGAAATCCGCTGCAAAACTTCGACCTTTTGGTCCTGGCACTGTACCCACATGATAAAACCTTCCTACTGCGCTTACAGAACTCCACTGGTAATTTCCAATAAGGCTTTGCACGATAAACTGATCATAAGGGTATTCATCTTCCATAAAAGCATCCAGTTCTTTCTGGTTTACAATTGTAAAAACCCCTTGTCCTGCATTGCTATACGGAATCTTGATCACAGCCTTTCCCCCCATTTTGGCCACCCATAGGGGAATCTCTTCTTTACTCACATCCCAAATGGTCTCCGGTGTGATTATTTTCAAACCTGTACCTTCCAATTGAGCATTGTAAAGGTCGTATGCTTTTGCACCAACCATTTTGTTCCTGCCACCAGCCAAACAACATATTATGGGGTTGAAAATTATTGTTCTTGTTGAGATTGGTAATCGGTTCCAAGGTCTTTGTGTTAGATAACGAAAAATCATACGCGCAGGTAACCAGGCTCCTTCCTCAGTACGAATTTCAATCGCCTGACCAGTAACACGAACATCTGGGTTCTCATCGTTCTGATAAAATGGGACCAAATAAACTGGTTCGTCAAAACTATCGGCAAGTGCCGCGGCATACCCCGATGCCTCCATTGGGTTCTTATCATAGAGAACCGCCAAACACCCCGAAATCATCCGTTTCCCTCTCAGTGCGGCCTTGATGGTTTCATCTACAAAAACCCGGTATCCTCCTTGTTCCTTATAGTCATCCAACAGGGGCATCGATTTTTGTCCTGAAGGACAAGAATTATTCTCAATTACCACCATTTGTCTCATTCCCCTTTCGGTCGTTACATGAATCAAATCGGTTCCAGCCAAACGGTAATGTTTTGGCTTGTAGCTGAGAATTTCCCGCAAACCATCTTTATGGACCAATGGGTGTAAGTGACAATATCTTTGAATCAATTGATCCTTACTAAGGTTCATAAAGAAATTGACCATGGGGTGAATAGTGGCATTCAAGGATTTAGGATACCAATGGTTCACGGGATCAAACTGTCCAGTTAATATTTTTCTCGTATTCATAGCATAAAACCTTTGCAATGAAAATAAAAAAGGTACAAACTGCAAACATCCACTGTATGTCCAACCAGATTCCCGTGGATTGCCTAAAACAGTGGGTAAGGTCAATTCTAGTTACTTCTGGCTAATTGGAAGAATCAATTGCCTTACTACCCCCAGAGTCAACATACTCCCTTTGAACTAATCTAATCGAGTAAGGCTATTCCTGGGCTATTCCTTTTTGGCATATGCCATGATTTGGTTGGAAAGCGCTTGATCCATAGAACGGTGCACGCTGAGAGACCTTATGTCGAACTTTCATTATATTAAAATTACTTAAAACTGCTGGTTTTGTGCTAAACCACAGATCTAAAATTCAACCACTTGAGACATACGTGGGAGTGCCTCCACCGTAGCTCAAGTGACTGAAACAAGAAGCTCTGCTTCGCAAACCGCCTTTGCTAGGGCTTTGCCCAGGCAAAAAGAATAATACAATCAAGTGAGACCAGCGCATGGATAGCATCCACTGAAGCTCAAAAAGGTTAGAAGAAGCTCTGCTTCGCCGAAGCTTCGCAGAGCGAAAGTGGAGCTGCCGGGAGTACCTTATAGCCTCATTTGTATAAACCAAAAAAATGGAAATTCGGTGATCCCTGCGTACCCGTGCAGTGGATTTTCAGCCCATACTTCGTATTGGGTATTTTTGTTCAAACTCGGTTTCAGGCAAGCCTGAACCTCGCCAAACAAAAAAGCCCTGTTGCTTCGCAACAAGGCTTTAATCATCAAGTGGAGCTGCCGGGAGTCGAACCCGGGTCCGGAGAAGGAATTGAATCACGCTTTCTACATGTTTATTACCTCTTATTTTCGAAGTATGCCAGGTAAGGCAAAGACCTTAACATACCCTTATCCTGCTTATAAGTTAGTGACTAGCAGGGATCACCACCAACTATTCGGGCATTTCGACCGCTCAAAATCCGCCGCAGCCCAAACTTAGCAACGGTGAGCGGATGGCAAATCGCTTAATCTCTAAGATTAGGCAGCCATGGCGTAATTGTATTCGCCGTTTAAGTGTTTGAAGGTTTAAGTTAAAGAGCAACTCCTACAATGCTCTACATGCTTACATGTCAATTGGCCCTCCCGTCAAATCCAGTCAGCCCCTTTGCCAATTACATCATTGACTAAACCGCAAAAGTAGTTCCATAATTGAGCTTAGCAGGCCCTTTACGCCATTTTGTCGCAAGAAAATGGGTAAACAACAATTTTATTTACCTAAGCGTTGTTTAAGAGATAAATTTGCCCAATGCGGTTCATACTACCATTTGTACTCCTGTCTATCTCTTTTTTGGGGTTCGCACAAAATGCGGATGAGGAACTTGCCGCCCAATATTTCCTCAATGAAGAGTACGACAAAGCAGAAATTCTTTATAAAAAACTTCACAAGAAAAAACCCGCTTCAGTCTACATCTACCAAAACTACCTCGACTGCCTTCTGAAACAAAACAATGTTAGTGAAGCCGAAAAAATGGTCGCCAAACAGGTAAAAAAGTTTCCCGGTAAGCCGCTGTTCGTTGTAGACCTGGGCCATATCTATAACCTTAGAGGCAACGAAAAGAAGTCGGAAGAACTGTATACAGAAGCCATCGACGAAACCATTAGCCGACTGAAGAAGGAACGCAGCTTTGACGGGTTTCCGGCAGAACAACTGGCCAGTGCCTTTTTGAAGCGCGACGAGTTCGAATACGCTAAAACATGCCTGCTTGAAGGGCGAAAGGCTATGGGCCAACCCACCATCTTCGCTCAAAACCTTATTGATTTATACAAGCAAACAAAAGACTACGAGGAACTAATAGACGAATGCCTACTGGTACTGAAGTACAATAACAATGAGCTTGCGGCAATGAAGGCAAACCTCATCTCACTGGTAGATAAAGATGTCAAAATCGACTACCTGCAGGAACGCGCCAGCATCTACCTGCAGAAGTTTCCCGAGAAAGTAGTGTTTGACGAGTTACTCATGTGGGTATTTGTACAACAGAAAAAGTTTAACTCGGCTTATCGCCAGGCAGTAGCCATGGATAAACGAAACAAAACCGAGGGTAAAAACCTTATCGACCTGGCTGAAATTTGCCTTTCCAATAAATCTTACGCCATCGCCATTAAGTGTTATGATAAGATCGCCGACTTTGGTACCGATGGTTACTTCTTCCTCGTGTCCAAAATGGGAAGTCTGGAAACCAACTACCGAATGGTGGTAGAAGAAGGAAACTACACCGAAGAAGATCTCAATTCATTGATTGGTAGGTTCGAAGAAATGCTCCAGACCTATGGCAAAAACCCAAACACAGCACCCAGCATAAAGCAACTAGCCGATATCTATGTGTTTCACAAACACGACCTCAATACGGGTGTTTCACTGCTGGAAGAGCTGATCAAAATGCCACGAATTCAAGGTCATCAAAGAGGTCAATACAAACTGGCCCTGGGTGATGCGTATGTTATGAAGGACGAGGTGTGGGACGCTACCCTTCTTTATGGGCAGGTTGATAAAGAATTTAAAGAAGAACCGCTTGGGCAGGAAGCCAAGTTTAGAAATGCACGACTCTCGTATTACCGTGGCGACTTCGACTGGGCAAAAGACCAACTCGATGTACTGAAAACGGCAACGTCGCAGCTGATTTCCAACAATGCCATTGAGCTTTCTCTTCTTATTAAGGACAATAGTGGCCTGGATAGCAGTACTGACGCACTGGAGGCATTCGCCAAAGCACAACTATTGATGTTTCAGAATCGCCTGGATGAAAGCATAACAGCACTAAACCTGTTACCAATTCAATACCCTAACCACTCCCTGGAAGACGAAATTTACCTGACCAAGGCCCAAATTTTTGAAAAACAAGGGAAGTTCGAGAAAGCGGAAGAATACTACACCAATGTTGTAAAGTTCTTTGGTGAAGACATCCTGGCTGACAACGCCCTGTACGCGCTTGGCCTGATGTATGAAAACAAATTAAATCAACCGGAAAAAGCCATTGAGATGTACGAGTCCATCATTTTTGATCACAATGGAAGTCTCTTTGTGGTAGACGCCCGAAAGCGTTATAACGAACTTAAGAAAAAGTATCCCGGAACCGTAGAGGCTCCTTAATTCTGCGCATTCAAAACTGCCTGGGTCAGCTCTTCCTGGCTGTGTCCCTGACCTGTAAATCGTTTTTGTTCTTCGTTGTTCTTGTATACCACAACCGTTGGAAAACCTGCTATACCCCGTTGCTTAACTAACGTCGAAAAATCTTCAAACTCAACTTCTGCAAAGAACACGTCTCCAAACCGGGAGTCTTCCGAAACACCTTCAACCGCTGGCCGTTGTGCAGCGCATTTTGTACACCACGACGCATGGTAAAAGACCAATGATACGCCTTGCTGCACATTGGTGTCGAAATGCTCCTGAGAGGTAATATCTACTAAACTGTTGGTGGACGATGTTGTAACAGGTTCGTCCGAACAACTCGTCAATACCGCTAACAAACCAATCAAAATCAAATGTCTCGTTCTCATATGCCCGCTTTGTCTAAAGAACACCGCAATACTGACATCTGTTTTGTACGGAAAGTGCTTCGCCGAGCACAAATCTGACACTACATACATAAATCCGTGAGGTTCAAATGAATACCTTTGCCGCACTATGAAAATTTTTAGCACACTTCTCCTGTTGGTTTCCTGTGTTTCGATGAGCTTTGGAAAACTGGTCAAACCACAACATCAACGACCAGACAATAACTCCGTAGGGCTACCCGGAAGCGTACAATTGTATGTTAAACGATCGAGCTACTCAGGCGCAGAAGTGATCTATCAAATTTCAAAGTCTTCGAACATGTCAAACGCTTACACGCAGTTGCATGAGCACAACTCGTCTTCGTATAGCTACACATGGATGAAGAAGCTTGAGAAAAATACAACATACTACTGGCGGGTTAAGATCCGCACGGCCAAAGATTCCTCTGACTGGACCGATGTTTGGAAGTTTACAACATCCGACTCCATCAAGTTTTACTCCCCGTTTAGCAATGGGGTAAACCTGTTACCGCGATCCTATTTCTCGTGGTACCGAATTGCAGAATACGATAGCTTCGAGTTTCAGTTTGACACGGTAGCTACCTTTGACTCTAAGGCCCTTAAAAGTCAACCGGTTAAAGACACATTTAGCCGTTTTTGGGTTGAAGCAATCGTCGACGATCTCCGTTTCTCTACCACATACTATGCACGCGTTAGAGGAGTAGATGCCACCAGTAAATCCGGGTGGTCAGAAACCCGTTTTGGTCATGTGTTAGATACGTTGAGAATTACCTCTTTATCGGCGCGGGGGCAAACAACTATGAAGCTTCGATGGCTTTACATAACAAGAATGGGCTTTCAGGTGCAACTTGATACAACTCTTGACTTCAATTCACCCCTGCTTATTGATACCACCAACTTTGATGGCTTAGACGGAATCAACCACACCGAGCTGGAGATCGACAAGCTCCACTATGGCAAAAAATACTATCTACGACTGCGCGGCAGGGGAAGTTATAACGACAGCTCCTCATGGGTATACCGAGCTTTTGAAACCGCAAAGATGAGCGATCGTTGGGTAACGGTAACAGGTTATGGACCCAACCTCAGCATCACAGCGTATAACCTTCGGTACTCCAAAGGATATCGCGTGCAAATTGATACAACCGATCAGTTTAACTCGCCCCTTTTGAGAACAGTTGACTCAACCACCACAAGAGTATTTTTTGAAAAACTGCGATACGGCCAAACCTATTTTGCACGAGCGAAGGCGTTTCACGAAGAAGACACTTCGGACTGGTGCCGGGTGCGAACGCTGAACACCTATTCTCAGGTTTCTATCTACGACCCAAGAAACAACGCAACCAATGTGGGAATTCGTGATAGTTTCCGGTGGGGTATTTCGTATCCCGGAACCACACATTACCAGTTTCAACTTTCCAAAGACAGTAACTATTCTACCTTGCTGGTCGACTCCATAAAACCTCAACCGGCTTCTGGCTGGTTTGATGTGATGCGAGGCATTGAACTTAGTTTCAACACCGAGTATTACTGGAGAGTCCGAATGTGGCACGAATACGACACCTCGGTATGGAGCTTCTTCCCTAAAGGCGTACGTTTTACTACTGTAGAAAAACCAGTTCAACTCCGACCCTGGAATAGTTTAGTTCTTACCGCCGAAGCCGAACCTGAATTCCGTTGGGAGGCCTTAAACAACATCCCAAATTACAGAGTTCATATCGATACTTCCATCAACTTTGATTCACCTGAACTGATTGAGGTGACTACCGACACGAATTCCATCACCGTACCCGACCTGTTGTTTCGCCCGGTTTACTACTGGCGTGTACAGGCAATTGCCGGCAATGATACAAGCCTGTGGAGTGATACCTGGAATTTTAGCGTTCGAAACCCACCGTTTCTATCTCGCCCAAAAAACAACTCCACCGGAGTAACCGTGGATATGAATTCGCTCGATTGGAACTCGATCACAGGAACAGATGGTTACATCGTTCAGATGGACACTAATGACGACTTTTCTACGGCTGAAGTCTTTACAGACGAAGCTGAAAACAACTTCTTCCATTACTTTCATAACTCATACCCGTTTAAGTACAACAAGAAATACTACTGGCGTGTAAAGGTTTACCACAAACGTGATACATCCGATTGGAGTGCTATCTGGAATTTCACCACACAAGAGCGAAGAGCTCCTGATCTCATTTACCCTGCCGAAGATGCCGTTGACGTACCCGTTGGTTTTACGTTCCGATGGAATGCATACCCGGGTGCTGCTGCCTACCTCATCCAGTACTCCGAAAAAGAAGACCTTTCTAACGGTAGCCAATTTGTGGTAACCGGCACTTCCCGAACGGTTGCGGTTAAGCCAAATACCACCTACTACTGGCGGGTGCGTAGCAGAAACTCCAGCGGTCAGGAAATCTGGGACTGGAGTGAAACCTGGTCGTTTGTTTCTCAGGAAAAGATAGACATACCTACATTGGAAAGCCCGGTGGATGGTTTAAAGAATGCAGACCTGACTCAAACCCTGCGGTGGGAATCTATTTCCGGCGCAAACTTTGACGTTGAGCTTGATGATAATTCGTCCTTTTCTTCACCTGCAAAAGGATCAACACCTTCGTCTTATAGAACCTTTGGTGGATTGAAAGGAAACACCACCTACTACTGGCGAGTGCGTGCCAAAAACGCCTTCACCGTGGGCGAGTGGAGTGACGTATGGAGCTTTGAAACCGATCATAATTCCAGTGTCGAAAACCTGGCTAAGGGCATTGTTGGTTTCTACCCAAACCCTGTTAAATCCTGGCTTCACCTCAAGTTAGATGAGCATGTAACGTTTAACTTCTACGAGATTCAAGCCATTACGTCGGCTACTGTACAGTCGGGTACCGTCTCCTCCAAGGAGGAAGACATCAATGTGAGCAAGCTTTCTAACGGTGTGTACGTGCTTTTACTGCACTCAACAGAAGGAGTTGTTCGCCAGAAATTTGTGGTGGAACGTTAGCCTTTAGGCTAGAAGAGCTTTTGTTGTGTCCACCCCTGCTCTAACTCGAGCAGCTTCTTTTTCCTCCATAAGCCTCCTGAGAAACCGGTGAGACTTCCATCTTTACCTATAACGCGGTGGCACGGTATTACAATGGGTATTGGGTTTTTGCCATTCGCTGAGGCGGCAGCTCTGATTACCTTCTCGTCACCCAGGCGAGTGGCCAACTCCTCATAGCTGATGGTCTTACCATATGGTATATTGGTCAGTTCTGCCCACACTTCCTGTTGAAAGTCGGTTCCTTCCGGGTCCAGTACAAGATCAAACTCGTGTTGCTTTCCCTTAAAAAAAGCAGTGAGTTGAGAAATGGTCTTTTGCGTCAACTGGTTTGGCTTTCTCTCTGATTCCGTAATGCCCCACTCAATCTTCTGAACACCTTTCGATGAACAGGTTATGGTTAGCTCCCCGAGTGGACTGGATCTCAAAAAATCGATATAGAGTGTGGTGGACATGGTGTTTCTCAGTATATTGGCTCTGCGCTTATGCGAATTAACAAGAATATACCAAACATTCTGTCGGCGTATCGCCTCTTCGCTTTTCCTTTTTTGATATATAGTATTACATCCAAACACCCTGTGTTGTTTGCCTGGTTGATTTGTATAAACCTGATTACCGATGTGTTGGATGGAATGATTGCCCGCCGTTTTAAACTACAGACCGAACTAGGTGCCCGACTCGACTCCGCCGCTGATGTCACTACGTACATTTCGGCAGTTTGGGGTATTTATGTATTCAAGTGGGCCGAAATAGAGCCTTTTAATACTCTTTTTCTGGTGTTTGTTTCTCTGTATGCGTTAAGCATGCTCATAGGAATTATCAAGTTCAAACAACTGCCCAGCCTTCATTTGTATTCGTTTAAAGTGATGGGGTACTTACAAGGTTTTTTTATCTTTTACCTGTTTACGTTCGGCTTTCTCAAGTGGCTCTTTTTCTTAGCTCTTGGTTGGGGAATTTGGGCCTGTATCGAAGAAATTCTGGTTCTCCTTGTACTACCCAAAATGAGGAGTAATGCCAAGGGTTTGTACTGGGTACTGAATAAACATACAACCAACGGGTGATTTTTATCCAGGCCTATATCGTATTGCTGATTTTTGCACTGGCTTTGCAAACTGCTATTCGCAGAAAGCGAAAAGGCGTAAACAGCGTAAAACGCCCTTGGGGAAAATTCCTGGTTTTTGCCCTTGTCGCCCCGCTGGTGGCCTCCGTTTATTTTATTGCACCTCACTATGCAAATACCCTCCACCTGGCAATTGGTGCATTGGCTGTTTGCGAGTTGTTTTTTCAGCTGGTCCGAACCAAAGCTCCTGCCAAGCATATGGTTCTTTTCCTGCTTACCTTGATTCTGGTCGCAATCAACTTTTACATGGCTGTCGATCAAAACCCGGAATCTTTGATATCCCTCTACTTTACGGTTGTAATTTTCGATAGTTATTCTCAGCTCACAGGCCAACTATTAGGAAAACGTAAGCTTTTCCCCTCCATCAGCCCTTATAAAACAGTTGGTGGGCTGGCTTTTGGTGGGCTTGTTAGCTTTACCGCCTCCTTTGTACTAGGTCAGATGAGTGAGCTTTATGTTTTGACCCCGGTACAGGTGCTTATTGTCATTGTTCTGGCATTTTGTGGTGACACAACGGCCTCAATGGTTAAACGCAAACTAAACATCAAAGATTTTAGCCAGCTTGTACCCTACCAGGGAGGGGTTCTCGATCGATTTGACAGCTATTTGTTCGCATGCTTGGCATTCCCAATTTTTTCGTTACTTCACATAAATATTTGAACCATGTATACTTCCTTAGAAAAAGCCGCAAAGATTTTTTCCCGCCTCAGTGAAAAGGAAAGCCTTGAGTTGATGCTCGGTCGATTATCGACCAATGCTTCTCCATCCAACGTACAACTACCAAAAAACGACTATACACAAGCCTCTATTGCTCAACGAGTTGAAGCATTAGGCCCCATATCAACCGAATCTCTTACCCAGCACAACGATCTCTCCGACCTTGACCTGTTGAAGGGAAGCATCGAGAATTTTGTTGGCTATACGCAGGTTCCAACAGGAATCGCCGGACCCATTCGGGTGAACGGTTCCGAAGACCAGTGTGATGTATTTGTCCCTCTGGCAACCACAGAAGGGGCCCTGGTGGCCTCTTATCATCGCGGAGCTAAAGCCACCTTGTTAAGTGGTGGAATTTCAACCGTTTGCCTTACCGAAGGTGTAAAACGAAGCCCGCTGTTCGGTTTTGAAACCATCGAACTCGGTATCCGTTTTCTGATGTGGGTTACGCAGGTAAAAGATGAGTTCAAAACCATTGTATCGAATACCACCGGACATGGTCGTTTGAACGATGTTCAGTTCAACATCGAAGGAAACAACATCATCCTCACGTTTGAGTACCTGACAGGTGATGCTTCCGGGCAAAACATGGTAACCATTTGCACAAATGCCATTTGTCAATTTCTTATTTCCAATACACCCATTCAACCCAAGTACTGGTATGTGGAAAGCAACTACTCTGGTGACAAAAAGGCGAGCACACTCTCCTTTACCTCAGTAAGAGGAAAGAAGGTAACCGCCGAATGTGTAGTAAAAGAAGACGTGCTTGAACAAGTTTTGAAAACATCGGCTTCCGCCGTTTCCGAATATTGGCGCTCGAGCACTGTTTCCGTAATTCAAACAGGAAGCATTGGAGCTCAGGGTCACTTTGCCAATGGACTTACTGCCTTATTCATGGCTACTGGTCAAGACGTTGCCTGTGTGTCGGAAGCAGCCGTTGGAGTTACCCGTATGGAGAAGTGCAATGAAAACGACTTGTACGTTTCCGTTACCTTGCCCAACCTGATTGTGGGCACAGTAGGTGGAGGAACCAAGTTTCCAACCCAACGAGAATGCCTGGCCATTATGGGCTGTCTTGGTTCAGGAAAAGCACGGAAGTATGCCGAAATTTGTGCAGCTCTCTTGCTTTGTGGTGAGCTTTCCATTGCCTCTGCCCTGGCAGAAGGTCATTTTACATCGGCACACCAAAGCCTAGGCCGTTGATATGAAAAAGTATTTAATCTATCTGGGGGAACGTTTCCCGTTACAAACCCATATACCCATTATTGCCATTTTTTCCTTCTCGGCAATATGTTACTCGCTATCAGCAAATCAGGTAACCTCTTTTGTGCCGGTTTCGTACTATCTGGCAGCCTTTTTCCTAACGTTTACCCTGTTTCTGCTACTTCGTATTTCCGACGAGTTTAAGGACCACGAGGAGGATATGATGTATCGCAAATACCTACCGGTACCCAGAGGTCTTGTTACTCTTGAAGAGCTCAGGCGCATAGCATACATCATACTTTCACTTCAGGTTGTTGTTATTTTCTATTACCCGGGTTTTCTTCCTATCTATGTTGCCACACTTGTTTACATGGCGTTTATGTATAATGAGTTCTTTGTAGATGAATGGCTTCGAAAACGCCAGGTGGCCTATGTGTTCTCCCATATGTTGATCATCCCGTTGGTAGACCTCGTTGCGAGCTCTGCGCACTGGTCAATGGAAGGCATTGCCCCACCACGTGCCCTAATGTGGTTTTTCGCTGTTTCCTTTTTCAACGGCATACTCCTGGAAGTTGGAAGAAAGATTAAACCCCTGGAACATGAGGAAGAAGGTGTTGTATCGTATACTAAATTATGGGGAACCAAACGAGCTGTGTTTATTTGGTTAACCATTCTTTTAGTAACGCTGGCACTGGCAGCGTTGGCGGCCAAGGCAATAGACAGCCCGAACTGGGTATACATCCTTTTAGTCGTATTTGGACTGGCCTCTGCCCTATCTACTCTTGCTTTTTTAAGGAAGCCGAGTCTTAAAGCGGCCAAATACATAGAAAATGCCTCTGGCCTCTGGACCATGGGTATGTACCTTAATTTGGGTGCCTTACCCTTTTTATTCGAAAACATCGTTAACTAATGGACGCGTCGAATAGCCAGGATCTTGGTGGTAAAGCAAATGCCCTTAAAACGCTTGAACAAGCGGGGTACAACATTCCGAGCTTTGTTGTTCTTGCAGAAGAAGAAACACACCATACCGAAACCATAAAACAGCGGGTGGAGAGCCTTTCTACCCCGTATTTCGCCGTTCGTTCTTCAGCGAATGTAGAAGATGGTAAAGAACAGAGTTTTGCGGGTATATTTACCACTGAGCTTTTTGTTCAACGTCACGATATCGTTGCCTCCGTTGCGCGGGTTGCGTCTTCGAAGGAAAGTGAAGAACTCAAAGCCTACACCGAACTTCACAACATAAAGCTTAGTGACATCCGACTAAACGTTATCGTTCAGGAAATGATCGATGCCGACTGCAGCGGTGTGGCCTTTGGAATAAACCCCTCCAAACCATACCGAATCGAAAAACTGGTGTCTGCCGTATACGGACTGGGTGAAGGACTCGTAAGTGGTCAACTGGATGCCGATCATTATACCCAAAAAGAAAAAGGAGCATGGAAGCACGACATTGCCTCAAAGAACGAACAACTTGTTTATGACGATGGTAAACTGACGTACGCCTCCGTTCCCGAACCAAGCGTGAAAAAAGCCTGTTTAACCAATGAACAACTTGATCATATTGCCGGAGTACTGGACAACCTAAACCAGCTTTACGGTACTCCACAGGATATTGAGTTCTGCTTTAAGGACAACGTGTTTTACCTGTTGCAGAGCAGGCCCATTACTACCCTTACCGAAGTCCGAAACCATGTGGTTTGGGACAACTCGAACATAATTGAGTCGTACCCGGGCATCACATCTCCTTTTACGTTCTCTTTCATCCTGGACATTTATCAATCGGTTTATCGAAACTTTGCCAGCCTGTTGGGTGTTCCACAATACCAAATCGAAGCAAACAAGGATGTGTTCGCAGAAATGCTTGGACACATTCACGGACGGGTTTATTATCAACTCATCAATTGGTACAAGGCTCTGGCAATGCTTCCAATGTACTCGGTTAATGCCGGGTTTATGGAAAAGATGATGGGGGTATCAGAACCCCTAAATGTTGAAATAAAACTCAATAAGCAACCGGGTAAGCTTGAGTCCTATTGGAATACCGTCAAAACGCTCGCTCGTCTAGTTCGGTTAAACCGTGCCCTGCCTGATTTAAAAAAACAGTTCACTTCGAAGGTTGACAAAACCATCAACCAGTTCCTCCACAAAGAATACTCTAACGACGATTTGCACCAGGTTTGGAACGACTACAAAGAATTTAAACGTCTTTTGGTGGAAGAATGGAGCCCTCCCCTGGCTAACGACCTGCTCGCCATGATTTACTTTGGCAGTCTTCAGTCGTTTTGCACCAAGTGGTTGGGAAGTGAATCCATTCACACCGAATTGATTATTGGCAAACACGATGTGGTATCGGTACAACCCGCTAAGTTGATTAATTCCATCATCCATACAGCCATTGACGAAAACCGGCTTGACTATATCAAATCGACAGACTCCCAAACCGTTTGGCAAGAGTCAGTGAATAAAAACCTTGGGGAAACCGGCGAGCTGATTCTTCATTACGTTAACCGGTTTGGAGATCGAAGTGTGGGTGAATTAAAACTTGAAAACGAAACGTTTCGTCAAAACCCCTCCGCTTTTATCGACATCATTAAAACCTACACCTCGGCATCAGAACAAGTCGTTTCGATCGAACCTCTGGCCGAAAAAGAAGTGCTAAACGACCTTTCCCCTGTCAAGCGAAAGATTCTCTCCTACCTTATCCGAAAGGCATCGGAAACCGTTGCAGACAGAGAAAATCTTCGTTTCGATCGCACCCGTGCATTTGGTGTGGTAAGGACCCAAATACGAACTCTTGGCCGCTTGTTGGTGAACAAAAACATATTGGAGCACGTTGCTGATGTTTTCTATTTTAAAGAAGAGGAACTCGAAGCGTTGGTACTGGGTACGCTTACTCCTGAAAACTGTCTGGAAATCCTTCACAAACGCAAACGTGAAGGTGTTGATCACCAGGGAATTGAACACTTGCCCGAACGTATTCATGAATACGACGGCGTTCTCGACATAGAATACGAGCAACCCTTAACACCTGACCAGCTCAAGGGAATTCCCTGTTGTCCAGGTGTGGTTCACGGTAAAGTTCGGGTACTCAACAACCCAAAAGACGTATCCAGTCTGGATGGTGATATTTTGGTTACAACCTCTACTGATCCAGGCTGGATCACTATTTTCCAATCGGCTTCAGCTATTTTGGTAGAACGTGGTAGCACCCTCAGCCATGCTGCCATTGTTTCCCGGGAAATGGGTATACCTTGTATTGTTGGCGTGAAAGGGCTAACGCAAATCCTCAAAACGGGTGATGTTGTGGAAATGGACGGACAAACTGGAACAATAACCACCTTTGATCATGGCAAGTAACCCATTAAAGTATGCTAATGTCTGGGAGGATGCCTACCTGTTGGGGCAAGCGCTTGAAGTTGGTTCTCAGGATAAGGTGATGTCCATTTGCTCTGGTGGTGATAACGCACTTTACCTGCTCTCATACAACCCCGAGGTATTACTCTGTCTGGATACAAACCCCGTGCAGATTTATCTGTGCCAGCTTAAAGAGCAAGCCATACGTCGACTCGATCGGGAAACCTGCCTTGGTTTTTTGGGTTTCTTACCAAACGGGCAACGAAAAAACACTTATCGCTCAATACGAAAAAATCTTAGCCTTCCCTGCCAGGAGTTCTTTGATCAACATATTGACTGGGTGGAAAGTGGTATTATTCAACAAGGTAAGTTTGAAAAGTATTTTCAGTTGTTCTCGGGTAAAATACTTCCATTCATTCACTCTAAAGAAGTTGTAAACGCTGTTTTTACGCCTAAATCTGAACAAGAACAGGTCAGTTTCTACGAAAACCGTTGGAATACCTGGCGTTGGAGATTGTTCTTTAAATTGTTTTTTAGTCGTTTCATCATGGGTCGTTTGGGCCGCGAACCAGAAAAGTTAAAAGAGGTTGACGGACATGTGGGCCGGATGATCTTTAATAGGGCTGAGCAACATCTCTCTTCGGTTGCTGCTCAACAAAACTACATACTTGAGTATGCCTTAACCGGAAAGTATACCAACCAGTTACCGCCTTACACCAATGAAACTCCTTATAAACGCATTCAAAAGTGGCTTCAGTCAAACCAAATTCAGTACGAAGAAGCCTACCTCGATCAATGCCTTGCCAGCCACTCTGGTTTCACGCGCTTCAACCTTTCCAACATATTTGAATACATGCCTCCCGAGGTGTTTGATCAAAACATTGAAGCCCTTCGTTTACATGCCGCACCAAATGCACAGGTTTGCTATTGGAACCTGATGGTTCCAAGGACCATTGAAAAAAACATGGGTTTCGACCGACTTCCAATTGACCACATTGACCTCGGATTTTTCTATGCTTCATTTCATAAGTACATTTGTCTTTCATGATTGAAGTAATATTCTATAGCACCGCCTACCTTATTCTCTTTGCAATAAGTGAATACCTCTATCATGTTCTTAAACTAAATGTTGAAGTCACCCGCAAGGTCGTACATGTGTCAACTGGGCTTATAGCCTTAACCTTCCCGATATACCTTCACAATTTTTGGCAGGTCCTTGTCTTGTGTCTTCTGTTTCTTGGTCTGCTGGCCATTGCCGAAAAATTTAAGTGGTTGAAATCCATTACCGCTGTTGAACGTCGATCATACGGCAGCTGGCTTTTTGCCCTCATCGTTCTTGTTTGCTTCTATGCTCAGCTTGAATTGAGCAATTCTTCGCTCTACTACCTGCCCTTGTTCATATTGACAATTTGTGACCCAATTGCTGCTGCAGCTGGTAAGCGACTAAACCTCGTGCCCATCAAGATACTGGGCTCGGTTAAGTCCATAGGAGGAAGTCTTGCTTTTTTTATAAGTTGCTTCCTTGTGCTTGTTGTGTACAACAGTATCGCTTCGATTTCCTGGCCACTGGGTTACACCGCACTCATGTCCCTGTCCATTGCCCTATTGGAACTTGTTTCGATTCGCGGATGGGATAATCTCACCATTCCTCTTGGCGCCATGGGATTTGTTTACATGGCCGGGTCACTTTTCTAAATCCGCCTTGATGTTGGTAAGGTTCTGCTTAAACACCTTTGCTACATAATACCCTGCCCACTTGAGTTTCACCATCTCAAAAAAACCCAGAGGTTTTCCTTGCTTAACCAACGAAAATGTGAGTTTACAGCTACCTGTTGCTTTGTCTTCATAAAGTTGTTCGGTGACCAAACCTTCCATAGAAACCGGAAAGTCCTTGAGGTTGTAGATACTTAATAACCTAAGTCTGTTCTTTTTCACGTCGAGAATCTCCTCATCCCAATACGAGCCGGGTTTGCCAGGACTGCAAAAACACCGTCGCTTTGATCCTGTAGCCCCGTCTGCGACTTCGCCTTCATTTAGGGGTTGAATGTTGTTGACAAACACCGACCATCTTGACGCATTAGACGAATTACCGAGATAATCAAAAACCGCTTCGGTAGTCGCTTCTATTTCTACATCATTTGCCAATCGATATCCTTGATTTGTCTCATCGTATTGAAACGGACTAAAAAGAAGGCTGGATAAAAAGCCCAAAACCAACAACAGGAGAATCGTTTTTAGTATTTTTGGTCTCATGGCATGATCAAAACAAATTTACACAAACCAACTCAAACCATTCTGAACCGTTGCCAGGCACTGCTGGATCAACTTTATGGTAACAACCAGCGTAAACCAGGCATTCAAAATGCTAAAGACGCCATTCTTGTGCTAATTGCAGAAAAAGAGAATCAAGACCTGGGTTTTGTTTGGCTGTATGAAAACACGTACCACCCCGAAAACTTGTTTTTGGGTAACTATCAATGTGTTGACGAACCTGAAGCAGCTCAAAGCCTCCTGCAAGCGTGTGAAACATTTGCGCTAAACGAAAATTTTCGTGCTCTGGTTGGGCCCATGTGCGGTAATACCTGGTATGGTTATCGGTTCAGTACATCCGTCGAACACTTCTTTTTTCTGGAGTCAGTACATAAGGAAGAATATGTACAGCAATGGATGCAAAACGGCTTTCACGTTTCTGCGGAATACCAATCCAACACAGAACGCTTTAATACACAAACAGACTATTCCGGATATGCTGCGTTTCTGGAAGAAAAGAACCTGGTTCTTAGACCGTTCGATCTCACGCAACCGGAAGATGAGCTTCGTTTGCTGTGGCCTTTTTGTAATGAGCTATTTGCCAACAACGTATACTTCTCTCCCATTTCAGAGGATGATTTTATTGCCTTGTACCAACCGTTGCTCCCTCTTTTTGATCCTCGGTTTGTTTCCTTTGTTATGGATGGTGCATCGCTTGTTGGACTCTTCTTTGCGCTTCCTGATCCGTACGTGCCAGGTCAAATAGTGGTTAAAACAGTGGCTCGAAATCCGGATAACAAGTACCGGGGCCTGGCACACGTAATGGCCGCCCATTTTTGTCATTCTGCCATTGAGGCTGGTTTCACATCTATGGTTCACGCCTACTTTCATATAGATAACAGATCCTCTAACCTTTCTAAAAACTTTGGCGGTCAACTACTAAAAAAACACGTCTTGTTACAAAAGCCAATTGGATGAATATTGTTCAACACTTTTATGAGGCTGCCGAAAAGCATCCTGAATCGATTGCTCTTATCGAGAAAGGCAAAACTCTGCGATACAAGGACTTCCTTTCATCCGTTTTGGCCATTCGTCGTGGCCTGGAGAAGCAAGGAGTAAAACCCGGCGACAACATAATGGTTTTGATTGGCCTTTCCGGTTCTTTGTATGCCCACATTTTAGCCGTTTTTAGCCTTGGTGCTGCAGTTGTGCTGGTAGATAGTCTAAAACCCAAAGAACGTGTTTCATATGGCTTTAAAAAGGCCCGTTGTCGCTTTCTGTTAACAACTC
>JAEPQQ010000006.1:0-10716 GCA_017640445.1 Bacteroidia bacterium
ACACACCCAATCAGGAAAGGAGGGTGGTGGTGCATATTGACGCTGAAGTTGACAGTTCGATCCAGGTAGAAATCAAAAAGAGTGACTTGATTACCCAAGACACGCTTAGTTCACCAATTGGAGGAGTGGATGTGGACCTGTATAGAAACGGCCGCTGGGTAGAGACCAGAAAAACGAAACTGGATGGGAAAGCTCATTTCGCCTATAAACCACGCTCACGTGATTCGCTCTTGTTTGAGATCAGGAATGACACACACGATTACCTTTGGACCGAATCTGTGGCACCCGACTTCGTTACCATAGATCACTTTGATTCAAGTACGAGAAGATCCGATAACAGGGGGTTTAGGATTGTATTTAAGGATAATGGCCTCACCGAAGACTTTTATCTGATTGAGCTAAGAGGATATCGGTGGTTGTATAAGTTCGATCCATGGTCCGGCGACAAAACCGACTCAACTCTGGTTTCAGAACCCGTGCGCATGTCAAGCGTTAACCAGATCTTTTTCTCCGACAATAACGTGGTTAATAACAGGCAGCCTTTTGAGTTGTTTAATGATCAAATTTTCAACGGAGAGTCCGCATTTAAGCTTGATTTTGACGTACGAAACTTCGTATTGATTGCACAGGCCGACCGAAGCGAGGTTTTTAAGCTTGAAGCGCGTTTAAAACATATTACGAAGGCTTATTATCAATTTCTAACAACGTTGAGCCTTAATCGTCCGGTGTATGGCGGACCATTTAGCACGTCGTCGCAGGTTCCAAGTAACATCCAGGGAGGCTATGGCATTTTTGCGACCTATGCCAGCGATGTAAAGGAACTGCGGTTCCAGTGATTTTATCCCGTCCTAGCAGATTCCCTTTTATTTACTAACTTGTGCGCGACTATGACATTACAGCGTGTGTGTTCGATCGAAACGAGCACAATAGATCAGCTTTCAGAACCCATTCAGAATCTCCTAAAAGAAGCCTCCATGGCAACCCAAAGAGCCTACGCACCATACTCCAATTTTTACGTTGGTGCAGCTGTTTTATTGAGTAATGGTGAAGTGGTTACTGGAAACAATCAGGAAAATGCAGCATTCCCCAGTGGTTTGTGTGCTGAACGGGTGGCTATTTTGGCAGCGAAAGCAACTTATCCAACCGAACAACTAATAGGCTTAGCCATAGCGGTGCGAACCGAGCGGGAGTTAAAACAAGCGTTTACACCTTCGTGTGGTGCCTGCTTGCAGGTAATGTCTGATGTTGAACAAAGGCAAGAGCCAGATCTACCTGTCTACATTCAAGGCCCTAATAATCAAGTGTATATTGCGAAAAACGTAGGACAGTTCCTTCCGTTTGGATTTGAATTGTAGTGCTGTTATTACATTTTTTCCGGCATCTGCATACCCAGAAGTTTACCACAGGTTTCCAGCATTCTCACAGTCACAGCCGTTAAACCAACACGGAATTGAATAAGCGACTGATTTTCAGCTTTTAGAATGGAACACTGATTATAAAAACTGTTGTAGAATTTAGCGGTGTCGTACAAGTATTGGGCAATGATGGATGGACTATAAAGCTTGCAAGCCTCTTCCAGTTTTGCATCAAAGCCAAACAGGTGAGCAATTAAATCGCGTTCGGTCGGTTCCAGTTCCAACGAAGTGTCGAAGGTCAGAGAGTCGCTCCAATTTCTGAGAACCGATTTACATCGGGCATAGGTGTACTGAATGAAAGTCCCCGTATTTCCTTGGAAATCAATCGTTTCAGAAGGGTTGAACACGATACGTTTTGTTGGATCCACCTTGAGTAAGAAATACTTAAGCGCGCCCAGCCCGAGTGTTTCATATAGGCCATGGAGTTCATCATCTGATAAACCATCGGTCTTTCCTTGTTCCATTGTACGCAACTTTGCGGTTTCGTACATCTCATCCATCAGGTCGTCGGCGTCAACCACTTTACCTTCTCTTGTCTTCATCTTGCCTTCAGGCAATTCTACCATGCCGTAGCTCATGTGGAAAACACCCGATGCGTAGGTTTTTCCAAGCTTTTCGAGAATTAGTCGAAGTACCTTAAAGTGGTAATCTTGTTCGTTGCCTACTACATAGATGGATGTATCCATTCCGTAGTCGGCATACTTCAAGTCCGCCGTTCCAAGGTCCTGAGTCATGTATACGCTGGTTCCGTCCGCCCGTAACAGAAGTTTTTGGTCTAATCCATCATCGGTAAGGTCGGCCCAGATGCTTCCATCTTCCTTCTGAAACAAGATACCGGCTTCCAACCCGTCCATTACCATTTTTTTTCCTAGCAGGTAGGTTTCAGATTCTTTGTAGAACTTCTCAAACGAGACTCCCATACGACTATAAGAAGCGTCAAAGCCCTTGTAAACCCAGTTGTTTAATTTGTTCCACAACGCCAGGGTTTCCTCATCGCCTTTTTCCCACTTGCCAAGCATTTCACGTGCTTCGTTCATTAGGGTAGAAGAGGCTTTCGCCTCATCTTCAGACATACCACTTGCAACCAGTTCTGCCAGTTCCTTTTTGTGTGCAATGTCGAATTCCACGTAGTATTTACCTACAAGGTGGTCGCCTTTGATACCGGACGATTCCGGTGTTTCTCCATTGGCAAATTTTTGGTATGCCAGCATCGACTTACAAATGTGAATTCCCCGGTCGTTTATCAGGTTTACCTTAATTACTTCGTGCCCGTAGTACTCAAGTATCTCAGCAATTGAGAAGCCCAGAAGATTGTTTCGGACATGTCCAAGATGAAGAGGTTTGTTGGTGTTAGGCGAAGAGTATTCCACCATTACCTTTTGAGGCTTGTCTGCAGTTGTGCCCAACCGTTTTGCCTGGGTTAACGACTCCAGGTACTCAACCCAGTAGGCATCCTTTAAACTGAAGTTCAAGAAGCCCTTTACCACATTGAAGTCTTTTATTTCCGTTAACTCCTGTACGACCGCATTACCAATTATCTCGGCACTTTCTTCAGGCTTCTTACGCGTTACTCTCAGGTAGGGAAAAACCACGAACGTGAAGCTCCCTTCAAATTGAGGATTCGTATTTTCGATCTTGATCTCTTCTACTGAAACTGTATGGTCGAACTCCGTAGAAAAGGCCTTTACAATAGCCTGTTTAAGTTGGGGTATCAAATTTCTAAAATTAGTGTTAGAACTATCAGAACACGGATGTTTAATCCGTGTGCAAATTTACCGATCATGTCTGAAATAATGAAGATCAGAACAGGAACAAGAACCGATTACTTAGGTTCGTTGCCTTGCTTCCATTTTACAGAACAACCAATGGGCTTAATAAACGGGAAGTCTACTTCAAGTCCATCTAAAACAGCCTCAATAGCATCTTCCAGATACACGCGTGTTACAGCATGCGGATTCTCCCATGAATCGTCAATCGCACCGCGATAAACCAATTCCCGTTTTTCATTGAATAAGAAGGCTTCCGGAGTTTTAACTGCTGCCAGTTTTTTGGCAATTGTTTGTGCCTCGTCGTGCAGGTAAACAAACTTATACTTACCTGAACGCATAAACTTCTTCATGTTGTCGAACGAATCATCCGGATAACGAGAAGCGTCATTCGGGTTGATGGCTACAATGGCTAAATTGTCTTCTTCATACCTATTAGCCAGGTTGTTAATCCGTTTCCAGTAGGCGTTTGCATATGGGCAGTGATTGCACGTAATGATTATCAGTAAGGCAGACCGATCGGCAAAACTAAAGTTGCTGTACATTTTACCATTGGTTGCCGGAAGTTCAAATTTGAAGAGCTTTTTACCAAGTTCCATATGCGTAATTTTACAGGGCAAATATGGAGGCAAAACACACGAAATCCAATCGGAAAAAGAACAGGTTACGAACATTCAACACAAAACTGATGTCGCTAATCGGAATACTAAAAACAGGGTGTAACTTTTAACTAGATTGGCCGTAGAGTTTTTGTAATTGAAAACAATGAGAGGAGTTTTACTAGGAATTTTAAGCCTGTTGGGGGGGCTGTATGCCCATGCCTATCAAATTCATGGCAAGGTTGTTTATAGTGGCGAACCACTGGGGTACGCAAGTATTCATGTGAAAGGATCGACACAAGATGGTGTTATTTCCAATGGCAAAGGTGATTTCTACATGGAACTGCCGGGTGGTACGTATACCCTGGTGTGTGAATTTGTAGGCATGAAGGCGGTGGAGAAAACCATCAAAGTAACCGGCAATATGACTGTAAACTTTGAGATGTTTGATGAAGAAGAACAACTCAGTACTCTGGTGATCGATGCCAATGACGAAGACCCTTCGTATAAAATTATCAGAAGTGCCATCAAGCGTAAGCAGTCGCTGAATAAGGAACTCAATGCGTTTACGCACAATCTTTACATCAAGGCGTCTCTGGAGAAAGAAGACTTATCAAAGCCAGACACAACATCAGCCAGTCTGGCAACAAAGAAGCGCGTAAACTTTATTGAATCGTATTCGAAAGTGTATCACCGCAACGGACAGATAAAAGAGGTGAAAAAAGCGTACAAGGATCTTGCGGAAAAGAAGAACACCAACCAGGTTACCATTAGTTTTAATGAGCAAGATGCAACGCAATCGTCCTCGGTGATCAATCCCGAGCTGTATTTTACCAAGGTAACGGATGGTGATTTTGATTTTCTCAAGAACCGCATGTCGCTGCCGGTACTGAGTGAAATGCCCATTACATCACCTATAAGCAACAATGCCTTTTTATCTTATAAGTTCAAATTATTAGAAACCTTCTACGAAGGCGACGACTTCATTGCTAAGATTCGGGTAACACCCAAGTTTGATCGAGGAGCTTTGTTTGCCGGTGTTATTTATGTGTCGAAAAAGACGTTTACCCTCAAATCAGTAGACCTTTCTATCAACGATGCAACCCTGTCGTTCTTCGATAACTTTAACGTTATTCAGGACTTCACCCTGGTTGACAGTAATAAATTAATGATCAAACGGCAGGAGTTCTACTATGGCACCCGGTCAGGAAAGAAGAAATCGACTTATGGGCACACGCTTGCCACCTACGATAACTACGCATACAATGTGCAGATTAGCCCTAAGTTTATGAACAGAGGACAGATCGTTTACGAAGACGAGAGTTATGATGCCTCCGTTGATTTCTGGAAAACCGTACGTCCAACGGGCTTAAAAAAGATTGAACAAGAATTTATCCGTGTTCAGGATAGTATAAAAGAATACCATGAGAGCGATGCCTACCTCGACATGCAGGATAGCATTAACAATGACTTGGGTATCTGGGATTATTTGCTAAACGGCATTGTACATCGTAACCATCGTAAGGGAACGCGGTACTATATACTGCCCTTATCGCAGCAAATTCAAATCAATAACATTGACGGGTACCGGCATACGCTTGGCGGCTCATTTACGAAGAGGTGGAAAAAGGAGAAAGATCTACGATTAAACGGAGGCCTCAGTTATGGTATTACCAACGAAAACTTTAGGGGGCGCATTCAGGCTCGTTTTATGTACGATCCGAAAACGTTTAGCAGGGTAAGGGTGTATTATGCCAACCAGTACAAAATGATCAACGATCGAGCAAGTATTGCAGGTACGCTAAGCCCTTCCAACTTTGCCGAGAACAAAGGCTACGGTATTGGTCATGAGCGGGAATGGTTGAATGGTTTCTTTGTTCGGGCATATCTCGATTACGATCAATATGCTCCCTTTGAAGGTAAGCAACTGGATGAATTGTGGGAGGTGTTTCCAAACTTTAGTGAAGCACAGGATTTCGACCCATTTGAAGAGCTGGTGCTTCGAATAAACGCCCGAATCACGTTTAAACAGAAGTACGAGATGCTTCCGTATAAGAAGGTTATCACTGGATCTCGGTATCCTGTACTTGAGCTAACCTATAACAAGGGAATAAAACCTTTCTTGAAGAGTGATGTGAATTACGATTACCTACAACTGGCTACGAAATACACGTTTAAGTTGTTTAAGATTGGAACAACCAGAACGGAGTTCCAGGCCGGACGATTTATCAATGATCGAGAGGTGCGTCTGTCGGGCTTAAAGTACATTCGGGGTTCCGACAAGTATTATTTCTCAAACCCTCTTCAAACACCGCAATTGATACAGTCGGTTGGGTACCAGACAGCAAAAGCGTATGCACAAGGCGGATTGATGCATCACTTTAATGGTCAAATCCTCAAAAAAGTACCGATTCTTAAGCATACAGGCCTCCAATTGGCAGGTGGTGCATTTGGATTACTAATGGAGGGCGGCTATCTCACGCAAGGCTCAGAATCGACCAGTGGAGCGATTCAACACGGGGAACTCATTGCCGGGGTTGAGCGTCCGTTCCGACTTTGGAAACAAATGTTTAGAATAGGTACGTATTATGCCGTTTCCCAGAATTCTCAAGATGGATTCAACCAGGGTTTTAAAATTGGTATCGATTTCTACAATCCGGTAAGCAAGCTCTGGCAGTATTAATCACTTGTGTTTAAAGAGACGAAGGTGGTAAGAGATGTCGAAAGACGGAAGTAACTCCGAGCGGTCATCAATATTGGTAGCAGTGCCAAGGCAGGCGTGAAATACACCACGTTTTCCAAATTCGAACCGATAACCAATAAGGAAACTGTAAAAGGCGGCAGTTTCAAACCCGGTAATGGCAGCTCCCAGGGTAACACTACTCAGGTTGTCAATAGCGTAAACCGGTGCGTGAAAACTCACTGCTCCACTTGCTTCGTCTTCCAATATAAATCCGCTGGCAGTTAGGTCAAACTTCCATAGATGTATACCAACAGCCGGAAAGAAAAGAAAGGCATGAGAGGCGCCGCCTCCAATGGAAAGGAATGGATTAAAATTACGTTTTATGAAAGGAACAATCGACTCCCGGGTCTCTTTGTATCGATGGTTCTTTAGGGCGCTTATCAAAGACCCGTTATAGGCCTGGTGTCTAAACTTGAGTAAGTGAACACTGTAGCTCAACTCGGCGTACGGATAGCGCTTTTTGGTTGTTGAAAAGGCGTCGTAGAAGCGTTGTCCAGAACGGAGTCCGAGTCCCAGTTTTAGTGCAATGGAAGACCGACCATCCTTTTTATAGTTATTTAAACCAATCAGATAAGACTGTCTGCTGTATTCGTCGATATGGCTTGGACTAAGACCACTGGGTTTCGGAATCCAATAATAATAATTGGTGAAGTCGTACGACGTTGTTACATAGGTGTAGAAGGTTGGTAAGAGATTGATTCGAAACAAGTTGAGCCCAAACTGGAACGTTTCAGCTTCCGTGTTTGCCTGTCGTAGTGGGTTCCATATACCAGAGGCACTGGTGTAGAACCGACCAATATTAATACCCGGTGCGAAGTCCACCCCGTTAGTATACCTTCCTCCAAAACCAAACTGAACACTGGGGTTGAGATTTTTTCCCAAAGCCGAAAGTATGAACTTGCCGGGCCCGAGTTCTTCGATTACCGAGTCTTTCGTTGCATTCCTGTCTTCATTTGTCTCAAAACCACAGGCATAGGTCGATAACGAAGTAGTACAAACAACCCAAAACAATAGAATAAACGTTCTCACCTAAAGCAAATGTATGGTAATCTGCTTCATTGCAACATAAGAGTGGTTATTTCCATCCCAGTTGTTAGATGGTATGGAGCCTTACGTCATCCATAAATCAATCACAAGCACGCATTGATTCATTAACACATTGGGGCATTGACTCATTAATACATTAACTACTTTTGCAAAACGTTTGAAACAGCTGAAAAGCATACTAAGAATTGTACGAGACTATCGGTCGAGGCAGGGGCAGTACATAGTGTTTAATGCATTAGCCTCTATTTTTTCGTTGTTTTCAATAGCCGCATTGATTCCCTTTCTCGAAGTTGTTTTTAATCAGGATACAAGCCAGGTGTTGGAAGTGAAGGCCTTCTCCTGGAAGCCCGAAATGTTATTGGAGTACCTTGACTACAGGCTTCGAAGCTTTATTGTAGAACGAGGAAGCTTGACGAGTCTGTACTACTTCAGCGGGGCAATTATTGTATTGTTTCTCCTCAAAAACGTCTTCAATTACCTTTCGTTTTATACCATTGCTTTTACACGGAGTGGGGTGGTGCGTGATTTGCGTAAACGCGTTTACCACAAACTGGTTGATCTGCCTGTGTCATTTTATTCCGAAGAGCGAAAAGGTGACATCATATCGAGGTTGACAAATGACGTAAAGGAAGTGGAGTGGGGCGTTGTTGGAGCCATCGAGATGTTGTTTAAACATCCGTTCTATATTCTTTTTTACATCATCAGTCTGGTATTGATCAGCTGGAAATTGACCGTATTTTCTGTTCTGATCTTACCCATAAGCGGGTATTTGATTAGTCGGATTGCCAAGAGGCTGAAAAGCACTGCGCAAAAGGGACAAAAGAAACTTGGTGAGGTGATCAATGTTATAGAAGAGACACTTGGCGGCTTGAAGGTGATCAAAGGCTTTAATGCAGAAGGCCAGATCAAGAACTTCTTTGACAGAAAAAATGGTGAGCATTTCAAACTGATGCTCAAACTGCATCGGAAAGAACTTGCGGCTTCTCCGGTTAGCGAATTTCTTGGTTCTGTGGTAATCAGTGCTATTCTAATGTTTGGTGGGGCCATGGTGTTGAATCAAACACATGCCATAGATGGTAAGTACTTCATAGCGTATATAGCCATTTTTGCTCAGTTGATTACACCGGCAAAATCCTTGACTGAATCATACTTTCGAGTTCAAAAGGCTTCTGCAAGTTTCGAAAGACTTTCGAGCATTCTCGAGACGGAGAATACTATTGTAGACCCAAAAGAACCGAAAAGAATCGAGCAACTTACCTCAGCCATTCGGTATGAAGACGTTAGCTTTAGTTATGGCGATAAAGAGGTTATCTCGAATATGTCGTTCGAAATACGTAAGGGGCAAACGGTAGCCCTGGTGGGCGCCAGTGGAGGAGGGAAGTCGACTCTTGCAGATCTGTTACCACGATTTTATGACGTAAAGAGTGGGGCCATCCACATCGACCAATATAACATAAAAGACCTGTCGATTGAGGATCTCAGATCTAAGATGGGTATTGTTACACAGGAGCCTATTTTGTTCAACGATTCGGTGTTGGAAAATATTCGACTTGGAAACCAACAGGCAAGCCGTGAGGATGCTGAAAAGGCTGCTCGTATTGCCAATGCACACGACTTTATTTCGACCCTGGAAAATGGGTATGATACGCATATTGGAGATCGAGGCAGTAAACTAAGTGGTGGTCAACGACAACGTGTTGCTATTGCCAGAGCTGTTTTGAAGAACCCCGAAATCCTGATTTTGGATGAAGCAACATCTGCTTTGGATACCGAATCGGAAAAGTTGGTTCAGGAGGCCATTGAAAATCTAATGAAAGGCCGAACCTCATTGGTTATTGCACATCGACTGTCAACCATTAAACACGCGGATAACATATTGGTGATCGATCGGGGGCGAGTAGTGGAGCAGGGTACGCATTCTGAGCTTATTGACAAAGACGGCCACTATAAGAAATTGGTAGATTTACAGGGCTTTTCATGAAGTACAAACGCTTATCTGGTAAGGAGCTTGAAGGACTCCAGGAACAATTTATTGAGTTTTTAGTTGTAAATGGTATTACAGCCGACGATTGGGTAAAGTTGAAGGATAACGATCCTCCCGCAGCATCTCGAATGGTAGATAGTTTCAGCGATGTAATGTACGAAGGCTGGATGCGAAACATCACACACCTGGAGGTGGTTTTGCCTAAGGAGGTATTGTGCTTTTATTGCCAGCCTCAACAGATTGTTCTGGTTGGGATGTCAACCTCTGCGGCAGATATGGATTTCACCCAAATTGAAGACATGTCTGAAGTAGCACAGCATCACGAAACCGTTGAAATTTATACCAAAACCAAGCCGTATTCCAAGCAACGTGAAATAGAAGTCTTTGAAATGATGCAACGAGGAGCACAAGCTGCAGATAGCACATTATTCAATGCACTGTGTCTTGCTTTGGACTGATCAACGTCTAAGCATACAAACAATCTGTAAAACAAACTGTTACAACATCTATGAAGTTTTCTTTCGTCTGCCTGGCCCTTTTGCTTATGTTCTCAGGGTGTTCGAACGTTGGAAAAACAGCACCCGACTTTAAGTTTACAACGCGCACAGGCGATGTTATAACGTCGGATAACCTAAAAGGAAAGATCGTAGTGCTCAATGTTTGGGCTACCTGGTGCGGCACTTGTCTTCGCGAAATTCCGGCGCTGAACAAGCTTTACTCCAAGTATGAATCTGATACATCAGTAGTTTTTTTGGCTATGTGCGACGATGACGAACAAAAAATGGATGTTGTTCTAAATCGATTTGACTTTAAATACCCTCAGGTTGCCAATGCCAAAGAATATACGTCTAGAATTCAGACCAGACTGGTGAAAACCTATCCTCAAAACTTAATTCTTGACAGTTCGTTTAAGATTATATTCGAAGTATCCGATGGATCACAAGATATTTTCACAGCGTTGGATCAGAAGATTCAATCACTAAAACGGCAGTCGAGTTAAACGGAGCATATGATACATTGTGAGAAGGTAGAGGGGTCATCAAACTTAAAGCTAAGCATATCCGACTCGATACGGGTTTTGAACCAGCAACACTGGGACGAGGTAGTAGCAGGCCGCAACGTTTATCTTACCGTTACCTACCTGTCGTGTTTAGAGGAAAGT
>JAEPQQ010000006.1:10726-49330 GCA_017640445.1 Bacteroidia bacterium
GAAAGTCTAACCCGCGACCACATTGAGTTTCGATACATCATGTTCTACAATGAGCAGTATGTACCGGTGGGTGTTGCTGTGGTACAGCTACTACACTTTACCAATAGAGAAATTAATGTAGAAGATCTTTATGATCGGTTTGGACATCTGATTCCGGAAAGAAAACTCTCTGAGCTTGATGTAAAAATCATGCTTTGTGGCAATGCCTTTTGCACAGGAGAACACGGTTTCTTGTTTTGTAAATCCATATCAGACAAAGTAGCAAAGCTCAACCTTAGTCGAGCCCTACATCGCTTAAAACGCGACGAGAAAAAAGCCAATAAAGGTGTGTCCGCCATTATGCTGAAAGACTTCTGGCCTTCGTCGTTTGACAAGATCGAGGTGCTCAAACACGAAGACTACAGTGAGTTTATGATCGACGTAAACATGGTCGTCTCCATCCACGATAACTGGTTGTCGTACGACGACTATTTGAACGATATGATCACCAAGTTTCGCACTAAGGTAAAAGGCATCTATAAGAAATCAGCCGCGGTATCGGGTAAGCAACTATCGGCCGATGAAATCAAGCAAAATGGTGCGCGCATAGATGAGTTGTATCACAACGTACTGGACAAGGCCGACTACCGGTTCGGGGAATTGAACAGCACAACGTTCTACAAGTTTGCCAATAAACTACCCGAAGACTTTGTGTTTATGGGGTATTTTATCGACGACAAATTGGTTGGGTTTAGCTCAAGTTTCAAAGGCGGTGTTGTGTTTGATGCCAATTTCGTGGGAATTGACTATGCGTTCAACCATGATTATGCCATATACCAACGGATGCTTTGCGACCTGGTTAAATTGTCTATTGAGGCTGGTGTGAAAGAACTGCGGTTTGGCAGAACTGCTGAGCAGATGAAAAGTTGTTTCGGAGCCGAACCCGTAGAAATGAAGTTGTTGGTAAAGCATAGAAATGCTATTACGAACAAGCTTCTAAAACATTTAATCCATCATATTTCGCCGAATAAGTTCGAAATTCGCAGACCGTTCAAAGCGGTTATCTACGAACAGGCGTAATGGACTCGTTAACTCAAATTGTATTAGGCGCTTCGGTTGGTGAAGCTACTCTGGGTAGAAAAGTTGGTAACAAGGCAATGCTTTGGGGAGCCATAGCAGGTACCATACCTGATTTAGATGTAATTGGGCGTTCGTTTTTAGATGATGTAACCGCACTCGAATGGCACAGAGGTTTTTCACATAGCCTGGTGTTCTGTTTGATTGCAGCTCCGCTGATGGGGTGGCTGGTTCATCGGATTTACCGACGAAAGAACGAGGCTTCAGTTCGTGATTGGAGTCTATTGATGTTTCTTTGTTTTGTGACGCATCCCTTGCTTGATTGCCATACCACCTGGGGAACGCAGTTCTTTTGGCCGTTTGACCTTCGTATTGCCTACAACAACATCAACGTGGTTGACCCCATTTATACCTTGCCGTTTTTGGTGCTTGTATTGATGGCGTTATTTGCCAGACGTGGCAGCGCACGAAGAAAGAAACTAAATCGCCTGGGGCTCATCATAAGCAGTGTTTATATGGTCATTACCATTGCTCTCAAAGGTGTTACCTACCAGGTGTTTAAAACCAGCCTTGACGACAAAGAGGTGGATTACGTATCAATTTCGAACCGACCAACCATGTTCAACAGCATACTCTGGACGGCCAACGTGGAAACCAAAGACTCTTTTCTCATAGGGTATTATTCTCTCCTTGATGAAGATCAGAATATACAGTATAGAGGGTACGCAAAACACCAGGAACGCATCGATGACATTCGAGATGAAGAGCAAATTAAGCGTTTAATCTACATTACAAAGGGCTGGTATCTCATTCAGGAAAAAGACGGTAAGCGTTACCTATGCGATCTGCGATTTGGTGAAATGGGAGATGGTACGGAACGTTTTGTGTTTACTCATGAACTTCGGGAAGTAGATGGGGAATGGCAGGTACATTCGATTGACCCTGAGTTTGAGTTTGACAATATGTGGGACTATTTGGGGCCGATGTTCGATCGTATGCTCGGAAACAAATAGCGAAAAAAAAATCCCGACCAAAACGATCGGGATTTGTGCAAGTTTTATCAAAACGAACTATCCAAACTGGCAAATAACGCCTCCCATTAAGGCCATAGTTACTGCCCAGTATCCAGCATTGATAGCAATGTATTTGAAGTTCTTTCGTTCGAACAATGCGTTGGTTCCGAGAACAGGAAGTGCTATAAATAAACCTGCTACGGTTCCATGAAGTGCTCCGTGTTTAAAGGTTCTGAAATGATCTCCGTACTTTGCCAGAAACTCGGCTAAGTCAGGACTTTCAGGTTCATAG
Source organism: Bacteroidia bacterium (assembly GCA_017640445.1). Classification (GTDB taxonomy): domain Bacteria; phylum Bacteroidota; class Bacteroidia; order NS11-12g; family UBA9320; genus UBA987. The sequence goes on from JAEPQQ010000006.1 coordinate 13,088, forward strand.
AAGAAAATCGATTTAACGGCCAACTGATGGATCACTATTGGATGCAGAATAAAGGATAACATGATCGCAAAAACGAAGGAAAGGCCAAAGATCACGGCCATATTGGCACCTTTCATTTTTTCCTCGGTCATACCTGCTGCATTCATCCAGGCCTTTCCAAGAACGGCAGGGTTGTACCATATAAATCCCATAACCATTGGGATCAATGCGGCACCTAAAAGTACAAGTGTATTCATATATCTGTTTTTTAGTTAGCCAAATATAGGAGAAATCCGCACTACCTTACAAGGTGAATGCGTGCCAAAACAACCGAATGCTAAAGGCCAACAGTACAATTCCAATGATTCGATAAACCTTGAGAAGAAAGTGTGGTTCAATAACCCGTCGTAGATATCGGCATCCAATTACCTTCAACGTGTCGGTGGTGATAACACCTAGTAAGGCTGCGGCTAGAAATAGAATTACCTCATTTTCTGCATGGTATTGGCTTTGCCCAAGACCGATAATCGATATCCAAACCAGAAAGACAAAGGGGTTTACAAAGTTTACCAGAAAGGCCTTGGTAAAAAACGTTACATAATCTGCCTTTTTGATCTTGATCTTTTGCTTGGTTGGAAGTTTCGGTTTAAAGATGTAGCCCAGTCCAAAAACAACCAGTATTAAACCACCAATTAGGGATAACCAAAACTCATTTTGACCACCTTCAAACAATTTACTCGCCCAAAAATAACACAGCGTTACTGCGGCAATATCGCTCGTAAAAATGCCTATAGCAGCGGCCATACCGCTCCTTGTGCCATGCTCCAGGCTCGTTTGCAGGAGATAAAAAAACACAGGACCAATAAAAAATGCCATTAACAGGCCAAAACCGTATCCATGGAGAAACGCCATGGCGCGAAAGTACAGTATTCGACTAAGGATTGATAATGCATTGAGGATGAGCGTACATTTGCCCATGGTTTTACGCTTTTTACTTCTATTTAGTCTGGCTATTGCATGGCAAACATGTGCAGCACAGTTGGTTGTTAACCAGGTTTGGAAGCTTCCGCAAAAAGTGTCAAACAATGCGGTGTGTGAGGGTTTTGTAAATGGAGTGCCACATCTTTACTCGTTTACGGGCATCGATTCAACTAAACAGCACGAAGGAATACACCTTAAGACGTTTTGCGTTAATCTGGAGACAGGCCAGTCTCAGGTTCTTGAAAATGTACCCGACACCATGGGGAAGGTGGCATGTGGAGCTTCGCGAATTGACAGCATTATTTACATTGTTGGTGGATATCACGTTTTTGCCTCTGGCACCGAATTATCTTCTCGAAAAGTACATCGGTTTAATGTCAATACCTCTTCCTTTATTTCGGATGCTGCCGATCTTAAAATAGCTACGGACGACCATATGCAGGCAGTTTGGAGAGATAGTTTATTGTACGTGATAACGGGTTGGAATAATACCAGAAATATTCCCAATGTGCAGGTCTACAATCCCGCGTCCGACGAGTGGATACTGGGAACTCCGGTCCCCAACCTGGATAGCTACAAATCCTTTGGAGCCTCTGGTGTCATCATTAAAGATACCATATTTTATTATGGTGGCGCGGCGTCTGTTCCAGGTTTTCCAATTCAATACAACCTGAGAAAAGGTGTTATAGATCCGAATAACGCCTCCCGGATTACCTGGAGTGATGTATCCATGGATATGGAAACCGTTGGATATCGAATGGCAGCAACCGTAGTTAATGGTGTATCTCATTGGATCGGTGGCAGTGCCGTTACCTATAACTACGATGGAATAGCATACGATGGGAGTGGAGGGGTTGACCCGCTCAACAGAGACCTGTACTTTGTTCCGGGTGATACCTTTTGGACCAAAACCTATGTGGATCAACTTCCAATGGACCTGAGAGGTATAGCTAAGGCCTCAGAAACGAAGCAGTTTGTGGCTGGAGGCATGCTGGGTGATCAACAGGTAACGGACCTCGTATATGAGTTGAGTTGGGACGAGAATACAGTGGGACATAGAGTAGCCAAAAGACAAAACCAGGTCTGTGCATGGCCAAACCCGGCACAACATCACCTTCGGCTGGGTCCATCTATGTTTTCGGGCCAGCAGTTGAATTATCGGGTGTTTAATGTTTATGGAATGTCTGTTCTATCAGGAAAATGTTCTGCTCAGAACCCTGTGATTTCAATCGTTGGCCTTCAACCGGGAAACTATGTTCTGGTTCTTGATTCAGAGCATTATTATCGGTTTCTTAAACGCTAAAGGCCTAAATATCCACATCGCGTAAAGTGGAATTCAATTGTTCGCCGAGCATCGTATTTTCGTGATATGGATGGCAGCGCACACGTAACATGTCCCAGTTGTGGTGAACACATTGATGTAAACACCCTGTTGGCACATCAGCTGGAAGAAGGTATAAAGACCAAGTACGAGAAAAAGCGTTTGCAAGATCGGCAAACCTTAGAAGACCGTGCGAAACAGCTTGACGAAGAGATGTTGAAGTTCGAAGAGAAGAAACGTCTGGCCAATGAAACCTTTAAGAACCAGTTGGATGCCCGTTTGAAAGCCGAGAAGGAAAAGATGGAAGTGGCCATAAAGTCGAAGGTGGATGAAGAGCAATCGGAACGCATTCGGCTGATAGAGAAGGAGTTGGGGGAGAAAACCGAACAAATAAAAGAACTGAATCGTACAAAAGCCGAAATAGAGCGTTTAAAAAGGCAGAACGAGGAACAGAAAGAGTTGATTCAGATTGACTTAGAGAAAAAACTAAGTGAACAGTTGAACGAGGAACGACGCAGGATTCAACGACTCGAAGAAGAGAAAACCGAGTTAAAACTCAAAGAGCTCGAAAAACAACTCGAGGATCAAAAGAAGCTTACCGAAGAAATGAAGCGTAAGCAGGAGCAGGGCTCGATGCAACTTCAAGGTGAGGTACAGGAACTCGCGATTGAAGAGTGGTTAATGAGCACCTTTCCGTTAGATACCATTGAGGAAATAAAGAAAGGGGCGAAAGGAGGTGACTGTATCCAGGTTGTAAATACGCGGATGCGGCAGAATTGTGGTAAAATATACTACGAGAGTAAACGCACCAAGGAGTTTCATCCGAGTTGGATAGAAAAGTTCAAAGACGATATACGTGATAAGAATGCCAATATTGGCGTATTGGTAACCGAAGTTATGCCTTCTGACATGGACCGGTTGGGCTTGAGAGATGGCATTTGGATCTGCAGTTTTGAAGAGTTCAAAGGCCTGTGCAAAGTTCTACGGCAAACCATTGTGATGCTTGATATGAGCGTTGAAACCCAGGCGAATAAAGGGGATAAGATGGGGATGTTATACGACTACCTGACCAGCAATGCATTTCGCTTACAAATGGAGGGTATCGTGGAAGGTTTTACTCAGATGCAGCAAGACCTGGACAGTGAGAAACGCTCCATGCAACGGATTTGGAAGAGTCGCGAAAAACAGATCGATCGTGTAATTAACAACACCGTTGATATGTATGGCTCGATTAAGGGGATTGCGGGCAACGCCATTGAAAACATACGAGCGTTGGAGTTGGGGCCTGCCGACGACGAATAAAAGGCGATCACAAGGACCGCCTTCTTATGAAAAACGTCAAAGAATCATCTCAATTCCTTAACTCAAAGCACGCTACATAGGTTTGTCTGATCGCCATTGGGACCAACCGGGTGTCGGCACTGCCCAGCATGGTTAGTTTTTGTATTGAGAGCCTAAGCGCCCAACACAAGGGTAGATGGTTATTTGCCCGGTGGTCGTAATTTGGCATTACAACAGGCAGCGCGACAACCAGCGTTGGTTTATGTTGATCAGCGAACTGAATGTGTTGGTACATCAGTTTCTAATTCAAAACACGCACTAATGACTGGTAGATGCTTGTCAATTATTGAGCATCTGTATGTATTTCTGGCGCATTTAGCAACTTGTTTAAGGCAGTTATTCGATTTTCGAGTACCTCGATGGTTTAATTGTCATCTTTGTGGTCATGATCGAAGATAATTTGTCGATTCTGAATAAAATGCCAAAACCAATCCTAACCAAACTCGAAAATCGTGTATCAACGGCTATTGGTCCCAATCGAAACGTGGCCCGTGAACTAGCCGATCTGTTAAACCTATCGCAAGAGAGTATTTATCGCCGTTTTCGCGGTGAAACATCGTTTTCGCTAAACGAACTCCTTGTGATGCAACGGCAATACAAAATATCCATTGACGAAATTTTCGGAGAGAAAGGAAAGGCCGGAGTACACTTCGCTTCCTTTTACGAAGATCCATTCTGCATAGAGGTCTACCTTTCAGATATATATCAACGCATGTTGGAATTCTCCGGAGAAGAATCGTGCAAACTCTATGGCCTGGCCTCTGATGTCCCTCTGTTCCGATTTTTTGGTTATCCGGCAATCACGCAGTTCAAACTGTTTTACTGGAACAACCTGATGGATAATCGAACCAATCAAAAGGAAGAAAAGTTTACGTTTTCACCCGAAACCAGATATCCTATTAGTAAAAGCATCTACAACCTCTATGCACAAATGCAGGTAAATGAAGTATGGTGCAGAGACACGCTCAACGGAACACTCAACCAAATCGAATATTTCTACGACAGCGGTCTTATGTCTGGAACTAAGGCCCTCACTGCCCTGTATCGTGATCTCGTTCAACTAGTTCGGGATTTGGTGTATCAGGAGAACACCGACACCACTTTTTACTTATACGAACTGGCCCTGAATAACAATTCATTTTATGTACAGGCCGAAGGTCTCGATTTTCTGGCAGTAGGAGTTAACAGCATAAACTCATTTCAAACTACCGATACCTCCATAATCAACGACTATACGCGTTGGTTACACAACATCCTGTCGCGGTCACTCAAAATATCAGGTCAGCCGGAAAAGCAAAAATATCGACTGTTTAACTCCCTGAAGATGAGAATCGTTCTGTCGGCAGATAAACGGTTAAATCAGGATGAACTCAATACACTTGTGCAATAGACTCAAATGAGCGCCATCTCCCGATTGTATTTATTTCGGTAGTCGTTTGGCGATAAGCCGGTGTACTTTCGAAACACGTTCCGAAACGCCTTATCGTCGTTATAACCTACGTCCATCATCACCTCACTGATGTTTCTCGACGAAGATTCCAGGCTTTTCTTGGCGGCCTCTATCTTAACCCGTTGAATGTATTCCAAAGGCGTATTGGATGTGGCCTTTTTAAATCGGCGTACAAAGTTTCTACGGCTCACGGCAAACTGGTTGGCAAGCTCTTCTACGCTCAGTTTAAGGCTGAAGTTCGTCTCGATGTATTCCTGAGCCTTCTTGATCACATCGTCTACGTGGTCTTTCTGACCATTGAAAATGGCAAACTGACTTTGATCACTTCGGTCAAATTCAATTTCAAAGACCTTTGAACACCATATGGAAGCCTCTCTACCTGCATATTTCTCTACGAGATAGAGCAGTAGGTTAAGGAAGGAATAGGCGCCACCACTGGAGTATATACCATTGTCTTCACTGATTATCTTATCACTTAGTAAGTTGATTTGAGGATACATCCTTCGGAATACATCAGCTGCCATCCAGTGAGTGGCACAGGATTTGCCATTCAATAGTCCGGTTTCAGCAAGAAGAAAAGCTCCGGTACACAAACTGGCTACTTCTGCTCCGTTACTGATTCGTTGATTCACAATCCACGGAATAAACGGACTGTTATTCTTCAGTTCTTTTTCGAAGTCGCCAAGAATCGTAGACACAATAATTAAGTCGGTTTGTTCTACCTCGTCAATGTGCTTTGTTGGGCGCACAGTAAATTGATTATCGTACAAGTCAGTACTGGGTTTGAGTCCCACTAAATCAATCTCAAAAAAGTTATCTGTGCGTTGTCCGGTGTGAATGAGGTATTCATTGGCCTTGCTAAACACCTTAAGAGATCCCACAATAGAGCTCAATATGCACTCACCGGTGGGTACGAGTATGCTTACATGTTTCATTATTCAACTACGGAAACGACAAAGGTAGCCGACAACTTTGTCCCAAACAACCCGTTAACATGTCGGAAATACACAGGACGAGTAGGCTGATATGCGCCATAACTTTGTCAGCGAATTATGAAGATAGTACGTGTAACGTATACGGTTAGACCGGAATACGTTGAGCAAAACAAGGCCAATATTGAGCAGGTGATGAATGACTTACGAGCTTTGAATAACCCCAATACGAAGTATGCTTCTTACCTAGCAGAAGATGGTGTAAGTTTCATGCATTTCGCTCAATATCCAGATGAGGAAACAGCGCAACTTTTAAATGAGTTGCCATCGTTCGCCAAGTTCCGGCAAGAACTAAAAGCAAGCAACCCGGTTTCTCCACCACAATCCAACCATATGACCTTGGTAGGAGCCGCATTTGATCTTTTCAATTAATCAACATCAACATATCAAAAATGGACAACACAACAAATTCACTGAACTGGTTTGAGATTCCAGCAACAGACATCAAACGAAGCAAAGCATTTTATCAAACTATATTCGACATTGAAATGGAAGACATGGAAATGGGAGAGGCACAAATGGCCTTCTTTCCCTGGTCTTCAGGATCGGGTAAAGCCACAGGCTCTCTGGTTCAAAGCGAAAACCACAAACCAAGCATGGAGGGTTCAATCGTCTATCTCAACGCAAACCCCAACATGGACTCGGTTTTAGCCAGAGTAGAAGCCGCAGGTGGGAAAATTCTAGCGCCTAAAATGAGCATTGGAGAGCACGGCCATATTGCCTTTATTATGGACACGGAAGGCAACAACATTGGCATTCACTCCGTGGAGTAACGCATTAAGAGTAACCATGGTAAAGGGGAGAAGTAATTCTTCCCTTTTTTTATGCCGGGTTTTTGAAGTACTTCCGATCGATGTAGAACGTACCAAAGGGCAGGATACTGGCAATCAATACCCAGAATGTTTTTGTTTTGTCCCACTGCTCCTCAGATCGCAAAACAAGCGCCAACACTACGTAGGCAATAAACAACAAACCATGCGGCATGCCCAGCATTTTAACGTAGGTTGGGTCTCCGGAAATGTATTTGATGGGTGTGGCAATCAACAGCAATAAGATATACGAAACACCTTCAAGAAGTGCAATAAGTCTGAACGTCTTAATCATGGTGCAAGGTTACTTCAGAAAGTTGGAAACACACAGCATTTGATAATTATCATGTACAACCATAGGGAGCTGTAAAATACCGAGAAGTGGGGATGCAATAGGGGAAACGGTACGATATCTTAGTCGCAAAAAAATACCGTTATGAAACTTGCTGGAATCAAATCTATTCTTTGCGCCCTCATGGTAACCACTAGCCTGTTTGTTTACGCACAGGAAGGGAAGTCCACCGGAGACGACAAAAAGCTCTTTAAACAGAAGGGCGAAAACTACTATGAAACGTGTGTCAATTGTGTTAGGAATGAGATGCTAGCTGAGATTCTGACGGACGAGGACCCATTCTCCATCAAGATTGTTGGGAACGGTAACATCCAAAACTCTCTGGAATCAGGCACCGATATCCCAACCAATACCGGTATTGGTATTTCAGTGGTTAAATACCTGTACGAGGAACGAGAAGGCGGACAGGAAGGTGAAATGAAAATAGCCCATAACACCTTTGCCGGTTTTTACAAGGTAACTCTGGATGCCAGCATCAATGTGGCTTCAACAGTGGATACGCTGGTGGCAAACTTTGAGGATCAGGAGGTGACGAACCAAAGTGATTTTGGAACATCCATCCTTACACCGCTCAATCAAGGTGGCGGACAAGCAGCCGATATTGAGTTAACCGGGTTTTATGCCCAAACAAAGGGGAAGCTGCTCAGCGGGCTCAGGCTTCGGTACATTGGGTCAAACCGAAACTGGGATCTGCCCGACTCAAACGGCTCCAATCTGGAGAAAGTAACCACCAATATGCTGCGTTTTGGAGGGTTTCATGAGTTTGTTGTGCCTCAATCGCGTAAAGATTACTCGGTTACTTTGGGAGTGGCTTACGCTTACAACGGCATAGCGGGAGACCTTGGATTGGAAAAAAATGACGACATTCGGGAAGCCATCCTTGGAACCACCAAAAGACACTACCACGGAGCAGAAATTGGACTTAACTTTCGATTGAAGAATGTTCGGGTAAACTTTTCGTACCCCGTATTCCCCTGGCAAGGACAAGTGTCGGGCCTAACCGGAGGGCGGCTCGTGACGGGTATCTCATTCATCGGAGGATTCGGTATCGATGTTGGAAAGGAAAAGGAAAACAACGAAGACGCATAACACAATGGCCAAGAAGAAACCACTCATTAATGCACACGTTCACATCTTTACGGGTGAACATGTACCACCACTAATTGCTAAGAAATTTATACCCTGGCCACTTTATCGTATGGCTCATGTTCATTTCTTCTTATGGATTTGGAAGACCATACGTACGTTTAATAAGCAGTTTTATGACCCTAAGAACTGGTACAACCGGTTATTGAATTTCCGGAACCGGGTCATGTCGGTGATCGACAGAAACAAGGTGTTGCTTTTTCTTTGGAGGGTAGTTCAGTATATCCTGTTTGCAAACACATTGCTGGTGCTGTGTTACTGGCTTAGATCGCGCTCAGAAACAGCTGGCAAGGTGTATGACTACGTTAGCAAATTTGTAGCGTCTAACGGTAACTTTTATGTAATTCTTGATCCTGCCGAGCGGCAATGGCTTGCCATTGCTTTGTTCCTGGTTGTGTTCTTTTTCTTTAAATCAGGTCGTAATCTGGTTCTGTTCGCATTGAAACAATTGGTTAGCCTGTTTAAAGCGCTTCCCGGAAGCCAAACGCGAGCTCTTTTAGAACGGTATCTGTTATTGGGTAAGTACACACTTTACAAGGAACAAAACGGTATTTATAACAAGCTCGAGAAGCAATACGAACCAAACACCAAGTTTGTAGTGCTGCCCATGGATATGGAATACATGGACGCTGGTAAACCACCTACGCCGTACCTCGATCAGATGAAGGAACTTGAGGAAGTCAAGAAGAACAACCCAAACACATGCATTCCGTTTGTTTTCGTTGATCCAAGAAGGCTTTCTGCGAAAGATGGTAAGACGTACTTCGACTACACATTTACAGATGGTCGGGTTTCTCTTGTAAAAGGATGTTTCATTCAGAAGTATATTGAAGATAAAGGCTTTGGCGGGTTTAAGATCTACCCTGCACTTGGTTATTACCCGTTCGATGAGTGGTTGTTGCCTGTTTGGAAGTACGCTGCCGACAATGGTCTACCCATTACCACGCATTGTATTGAAGGCACTATTTTTTATAGAGGAACCAAAGAAAAACAATGGGACAAACACCCGGTTTTTAGAGAGTCGAAAGGCGATGGTGTTTATGATGAAATGGCTTTACCTCAGCGAAAGAACGAGGAATTCTCATTGAACTTTACCCACCCGATGAACTATCTCTGCCTGATTAAAGAACCACTGCTTCGTATTTTGGTAGGGCAGGCGAAAGACAACCGCATCAAAGAGCTGTTTGGTTATACCGATGAAGAGACGCCTCTTAAACACAACCTTTCCCACCTCAAAATATGTTTAGCTCACTTTGGAGGAGAGGACCAATGGGAGGAATACCTGGAAAAAGACAGCTACGTATACCCTCAACAAGTAGTACAATACCGCGATCGGGGGCTTGACTTCTCAATTGACCCTGGAAGTATTCCATGGGGTCGATTCGAACAACACTGGAAATATGTAGATTGGTACAGCATCATATACAGCCTTATGGCGCAGGGTGAGAACGTTTATGCCGACATTAGTTACATCGTGTCAAAACCGTCTATCTTCCCGTTGCTAAAGGAGACCGTGGATGATTCGCTTCACCCAAAGGTTGCTTCCCGTGTTTTATTCGGAACTGATTTCTATGTGGTGAGAAACCATAATTCGGACAAAGAACTATATCTCAATTCGGCAACCGACTTGTCGGAAGAAGAAATGGATCGAATTGCGCGTGAGAATACCCATCAATTTGTAACCAACAGCCTTGGCCAATGATTAGGGTAAAGCGACGGAAAGAACAACCCGAGATACTGTACTCCAAGGAGATTGAGGAGGTAAAGGCTCATATGGAGCAGTTTTACGCGAGGCCCTTAGAAGAACGTAGCCAGGAGCGGCTTGAATTCGGCTTGCCGCGTCATATCAATGAGGCCATACTTAGAGATTTGGATGTGGTCTTTAATGGGAAGTGTGCCTATTGCGAAACCAAGGTGTATGTGTCTCAATTTGAAAAGCACAACCCGGAGCTGGAAATACTCACGTCGTTTGATCGGTTCCGGCCTCCATATGGTGCGCGTGACTTTGAACGCGGTTTCGACCCTGACCACTATTGGTGGTTGGCTCATGAATGGGAAAACATGTACCTGGCTTGCCCGGCTTGTATGGACAACAAAGCCACCTGGTTTCCGCTAGAGGGTGAACGAGGGAAGCCCACTTCCCCTCATGTACTTCTGAAGAGAATTGAGTATAATCTATTGATAGATCCATGTGATGAAAACCCGGATGAACATTTACGATTTGATCTGAACGGTGAGGTGGTTCCAACTTCCAACAAGGGAGACGCCACCATTACGGTGTTGGATCTAAACCGCTTTTCATTGGTAAATGACCGACTGGATGTAATTACGGAATTCAGGCAATTGGAATCGAATCTAACAACTATTGGAAACGCCACAAATAATGAACTCCTAAACCTACACGACGAGTGGATTGCAATATTTACAGGTGTATCGATGTTGACACATCTGGCACTTCGCAGGCGCTTGATTATTGATCTGGTAAAGGCCAATACCGAATTCCTGAAACTGATTTATTCGCCACAACTTGGGAAGGCACTGAACCTGGATCAGCATCAAACGGACGAAAAACCTCAGAAAAAAGAAAAAACGGAGCGAAACATTGAGCTTGAAGATGCCATAGGTCTGGAGGACGTTGAGTTGACCGCCACTGCAGAAGGAGAAATCCCTGGAATAACGGAACCACCCGATTTTGTACCAACCATCGATACCAAATTCGTCAAGCAGTTTAAACTTAAGAAGTTAGAACTCCATAACTACAAATGTTTTGAAGACATGACCATTGAGTTTGATGAAAGACGCTCGGTTGAACATGGCAATAAACAACTTACACCCTGGCTCGTCTTTCTGGGTGATAATGGAGTAGGGAAGAGCAGCTTGTTAAAAGCCATTGCCTTGTGTTTGTGTGGTGAATCCTACATGAAAAAGGTGCTGCCATTTACCGGAAAACTGCTCATGCACGGGAAGAAAGAGGGATTCATAAAACTCTACCTCGAGGACCTTAAAGATCCGGTTGAGCTTCATTTTAGTAATGACAGGCAGGATGTAAACCTTATCAACCCCATAGCACCGAGCTATTTATTGGGCTATGGCTCCGTTCGGCTTATGCCCGATAGTCGCATCAAACCTGAGCGAGGTGTACGACTTGTTAAAATTCACAATCTGTTTGAGAACAGTGTATCGATGATCGATGCCAAGAAGTGGATGTTAAATCAAAAGAAGTCCGATTTCGATGTGATTGCTGCTACACTCAAAGTTATACTTGACCTTCCTGGAAAAGAACGTCTTGTTCGAAAATCAAAGACGGTTCGGATTTTGATGGAAAACGGAACCACCATGTCGCTTTCAGACATGAGCGATGGTTACAAGAGCGTCTTGGCACTTTGTGTCGATATTATGGCCACCTTAAAAAAGGAAAACCTCAGCTACGACCTGGCAAAAGGCATTGTATTAATAGATGAAATTGGTACGCATTTACACCCCAGATGGAAGATGGCGGTTGTAAAACGCATGCGGGAAGCATTTCCCAACATGCAATTTGTGGTAACCACTCATGAACCGCTTTGTTTAAAAGGCTTGTTTGAAGGAGAAATTGTGGTGCTATCCAAGTTTGAAGGGCAGATTCAAACGCACACTGAGTTGCCCGACCCGAGTAAACTACGCATCGATCAAATACTTACATCCCCCTTGTTCGGCTTAAACAGTGTTATTGATCCGGAAATCGAAGATAACTTCGATAAGTACTATGCCCTCCTGGCGAGAAAGAGCCTCGCAACCGAGCAAGAACCGAGGTGGAGCGAACTGAGCAAAAAGAAACGCCTCAGCAAAGATGAAAAAAATGAACTGGCTAATCTTGAGGGTAACAGGCTTTCGGAAGAAGAGGAAAATGAGTTGATTCGATTGCGAAATACCGTTGAACCAATTAAGCAACTTGGCAACTCACCACGTGAAGAATTGGCAACGTATATCATCGATGAACTGCTTGCTAAACGCGCCAAGCAAGGCGAAACGCTCAAGATGGAGAGTTTAAAAGCCGAAACCCTTAACCGGGTTAGGGCCATTTGGGACATACTAGACGATGAAGAGGACCGGCTATGATTCCCATTGATCGAAACGACGTAGATACACCGGCGGTGCTTAAAGACGACGCCAAGGGGTTAAAAGAAACCAGGGAGGCCATCAAACATTATGAAGAGGGTAATGACGGAGCGTTCAAGTACAAATGGTATCGACATCGTGAAGTAAAAGACGCGCTGATTAAACTGTTTAAGGGGAAATGTGCGTATTGTGAAAGTAAGTTTCTCCATGTTTACTCGGGCGATGTTGAGCACTTTAGACCCAAGGGTGAAATAACGGAGGCGAATCCTTCAAAGCCGGGATATTACTGGCTGGCAGCCGAGTGGACCAACTTATTGCTCTCATGCAGAAACTGCAATCAAAAACTCAAACACCTGTTTCCGGATAGCGCAAAAAAACGCACAGGCGGAAAAATGAATCAATTCCCTTTACGGGGTGGTGCCAGGCACGTTCAAACACATGAAAAATCGGTTGATCTCGAAGAAGATCACCGCTTACTTCTCAACCCGTGTAAAGACAATCCACAACGTCACCTTCGGTTTCACGATAAGGAAGGAGTAATTGTTGGTATGACGGACATGGGAAAAGCGTCTATCAAGGTGTTGGCCCTGCAGCGTATGCCCCTGGTTCAGGAACGGGAAAAATTGTTGATTGAGATTTGGGCACAAATTCAGCGTGTGGAAGAGGGGATGAAGCACTATGATGAGGCCCTTCAGGCTACCAATACGGATAAGCAACTTTACTTCGATATCATTCTCAAACGTGAGCTTAAACGCTTAAAAGCTTACTGCAAACCAACGGAAGAATTCTCCGCTATGGCACAGCAGGTTGTGAATGAATTTCTGAAAGGACTCAACCCGATTTAACGGTGTCATCTGGTCCGGAATAACTTCGCCGAAAAGGCCTGAATATCTTCCACTTAAACCGCTTGTTAAATCCGCTTTTTTATAAAATCTTTGCCCACTTAATACCACGTTCAAACGATCGTACAATGAAACAAGTAGATAAGCAGAGTCCTATTTATAAACTGCGCCACTCGTTGGCCCATATTCTGGCTCAAGCGGTGTTGGAAATGCGTCCCGAAGCAAAATTAGGCTTTGGACCTCCAGTTGATAATGGCTTTTACTACGACTTCGATTTTGGTGACAACCCGGTTGGGGAGGAAGATTTCAAGGAAATCGAGAAGCGAATGATGAAGATTGTGAAGGAAAAGCAACAATTCGAAAAGGTTATGATGACCTATGATGAAGCTGTTGAATTTCTGACGGGCACGGACCAGGAATACAAAATTGAGCATTGCACGGAACTGGTGGAGACCGGAAAAGCTGACCGCGATGGAATTTCATTCTGGAAAAACGGTCCGTTTATCGATATGTGCGAAGGACCACACCTGGAACACACAGGTTTGGTAAAGAAAGGGTGTTTCCGACTCGATAAGGTAGCTGGTAGCTACTGGAAGGGAAGTGAAAAGAATCCAATGCTTCGTCGTATTTATGGCCTTGCATTCGAAGAAAGCACCGAGCTGAAGGAATACATCAAGCTACGTCAGCTGGCAATGCAGCGTGACCATCGAAAACTTGGTCAAAAACTGCAGTTGTTCACGTTTAATGATGAAATTGGAAGCGGCTTGCCCATTTGGTTGCCAAATGGAACGATTATCCGTGATGAGTTAGAAAAGTGGGCTCGTGAAATGGAGTTTGAAGCGGGTTATGAGCGTGTTTCTACGCCTGTATTGACCAAAGAAGACCTGTACTTCACTTCGGGTCACCTGCCATATTACAAAGACACCATGTTCCCGCCAATGGATATCGACGGGACGAATTACTATATGCGTCCAATGAACTGCCCGCACCACCACAAGGTGTTTGAGAGCAGACCACAAAGTTACCGTGACCTTCCGGTGCGGTTAGCGGAATATGGAAACACGTATCGATACGAAAAACATGGATCTCTTTCCGGCTTGATGCGGGTTAGAGCAATGTCGATGAACGATGCACATATCTACTGTACGGAAGAACAGGTAGAAGGGGAATTGAGAGCCGTAATGGAGATGTACAACAAGTACTACGAACATTTACGTCTGGGAGACTTTAGAGCACGTCTGTCGTTGCACAGTTCGGATAACGAAAAATTCGTTGATGCCGAAGAAGGCTGGCTTCAAAGCGAAGAAACGGTTCGAAAAGTACTTAAAGATCTGAACATCGAATTTGAAGAAGAAGAAGGCGAGGCTGCGTTCTACGGACCTAAGATCGACGTGCAGGTCAAAAACGTACTCGGACGGGAAGAAACGGTTTCAACATGTCAGTTGGACTTTGTGATGGGAGAGCGGTTTAACCTGAAGTACAAAGATGCCGATGGAGAAACCAAAACTCCATTGATTATTCACCGTGCGCCACTTTCTACCCACGAGCGAATGGTTTCGTTTCTCATTGAACTGTACGGAGGTGCCTTCCCAACATGGATGTCGCCAACACAAGTGGTAATTGTACCGATCGCTGAGGCTTTCTTTGAGTATGCCCATGAATTGGGTGCCAGAGCTAAGAAAAGCCACCTAAGAGCGAAGGTAGATGACAGTACGGATAGCTTTAGCAAGAAGGTGCGTAAGGCCATCACCGGAAAAAACCCTAATATTTGGATAGTAGGAGAGAAGGAGGTTGAAGAGAATTCAGTAACCTGGAGACGCTATTGCAACGAAGAGCAAGTGTTTATGGGTAAAGACAAGGCCTTCGAAATTCTTACAAAGTTCCGCGACGAACGTACAATGGACAATTTCGACGATGTTTCGTTGGAGAAAGAAGTGAACGATTAAAGTTCAAAGTGAAAACCATCGCGAACCAGTTCGTCGTAGCGTTTTCGATTGAATCGATATAAGCGTCCTGGTCTTCCTGCGCCCTTATGTGGTGCCTTTTCGTTGAGCTCGTCTAATATGCCAAGACTCATAATCTTCTTTTTGAAATTTCTTCGATCTACCGGTCTGTCTAACAGACTTGAGTACAGTTTCTCCAGATCAGAAAAAGGAAACTTGGTGTCGAGCAATTCGAAACCAACCGGATTGTAGCGAACCTTGCTTCGGAGCCGTTCAATGGCGGTGTTTACTATTGTTTGATGATCAAATGCGAGATTGGGAAGTTCGGTAACGTTGAACCACGCAGCATCTGAGGCGTCTGTTGTTGCCTCTGGTTCCTGGTGCGCAGATTCACGAACAATGGCGAAATACGAGACCGAAACAATGCGTTGACGCGGGTCGCGTTTGGGCGAACCAAAGGTGTATAACTGCTCCAGATAGTTGATATGAACGCCTGTTTCCTCCTTCAGTTCACGGGTTACAGCCTCTTCAAGAGATTCTGCATCCAACACAAAACCTCCCGGAAGCGCCCAACTGCCCTGGTAGGGATCAAATTTCCTACGTATGAGCAAGAGGGACAAACCGTTGGAAGTGTCGTAACCAAAAACAACGGCGTCAACCGCAATCTTGATGTTTTGTGTAGTTTTCACACGATAAAGGTAGAACATCCTTTTATAAAATCATAGAAAGAAGCCTGGAAGTTGAAATAATATGTGGTCTAACTGGCTCTATAGCAGACACTTGCTATAAATTGTGTTTTTATTACGCATAATATCTTGCCGGATTGGGTTGGTTTTATATATATTTGCGTACACAAAACACAAATTAAGTCTATGAACGCTTTACTTCTTACCGACGGTTACAAAACAGGCCATCATCTCCAATATCCAACGGGAACTGAATTCGTGTATTCCAACTGGACTGCGCGAAGCAACAAGTATGCACCTGAAGGATGCGACAACGTAGTTGCATTTGGTCAGCAGTACGTTCTTCAATGGATCCATGACTATTTCAATCAGAACTTCTTCAACAAACCCAAGCAGGAGGTGTGCAGGGAAATCAAGGAAGAGTTATCTCTTTACCTTAATTCCGATTATGACGTAGCCCACTTCGAAGCGTTGCACGATTTGCAATATTTGCCTATTAAGGTGAAGTCTCTACCAGAAGGAGAGGAGGTGCCGATGCGCGTGCCCATACTTACCATCGTAAACACCGACAAGAAGTTCTATTGGGTTACCAATTTTCTGGAAACCATTTTGTCTGCAATGCTTTGGGGGCCTATGACTTCTGCTACCATAGCGCAGCGATACAAACAGATACTGACTAACTGGGCAATCAAAACCGATCAGGAGAATGTAGGTTTTGTAGACTTCCAGGGACACGATTTCTCCATGCGGGGCATGGGTGGTCTTCAAAGCGCCTTATCTTCTGGTATGGGGCATGCAGCCTCTTTCAAAGGGTCAGACAGTTTACCGGTGATTCATGGTCTCCGGAAATACTATAACGCACAGGCCTTTGTAGTTGGCTCGGTTAATGCAACAGAGCATTCGGTTATGTGTGCCGGAACTAAGGACGGAGAAATCGAAACCTTTCGCAACCTTATGAAGACCTATCCAACCGGAATTCTATCCGTAGTAAGCGATACCTGGGACCTATGGAAGGTAGTTGGAGAATATCTGCCAACCTTGAAGGATGAGATTACTTCCAGAGATGGAAAAATTGTGATTCGGCCTGATAGCGGCGATCCGGTTGACATTATTTGTGGTACAAAGCACCAACGAGGTGGGCAAACCATTGAAGAAAAAGGAGTTGTTGAGGCTCTTTATGAGACCTTTGGTGGCCATGTTAATGAACAGGGATATGCGTGCCTCGACCAACACATCGGCGTTATTTACGGCGATAGTATTACCATAGAAAGAGCACAGGCCATCTGCCAGCGACTTGCTGAAAAAGGTTTTGCTTCAACGAATGTGGTGCTTGGAATTGGCTCGTTTACCTATCAGCTTAATACACGGGATACATTTGGCTTTGCCATGAAGGCAACCTCAGTTGTGGTGAACGGTCAACGCCGCGATATATTCAAGGACCCTGTTACCGACGATGGAGTCAAAAAGTCGGCTCGAGGACTCGTTTACGTAGGGCGAGACGATGCCGGCTACTACCTCATTGACCAGGTTACGGAGGAGAAGGAAAACAGCGGAGAACTAGTGCTTATTTATGAGAACGGAAAATTCCATAACCACACAAACCTGGAAGAAATACGACAACGAATCAATCAACGACAACCTAAACAACTGGTACTATGAGCTACGAAACACAAAAATTCGATGACGGGCAAGTAAGTGCCAAACTAACCAACCCAAACAATCTACATGTCAAACTTCGCGGCAACTCCTACGAGGATCTGTTCAAAGCGGCATCGATCAAAGAGGCCTGGGATCATCAAACAGGTGACAAAGGCCAGGCGGAATTAACCCTGTACTGCCTCATTGCGCAACGGTCGGACCGACGGTTTAATGAGAATGAATCGTTCGATCTTAAGGTGGTGGCCCGGTTTATCAACCAAATGGGCTTTGATCGTGTCAACCTGTTGCATCCTCACAGCAGTGTGACTCCGGCTCTGATCGAAAAAAGCAGAATCCTGTCTCACCTAGAATACGTTAAAAAGGCGTATCACGACTTAAACAATCCCGTTTTGATTAGTCCGGATGCAGGTGCCTACAAAGAAGCACATGGTATTGCTGAAACATTGGGCGCAAGCCTTATTCCCGCCAACAAGGTTCGGGTTGATGGGGCGCCCAAAATCGAGTTGCAGGGCGATGTAACAGGAAAAACCTGTCTGATTGTAGACGACATAGCCGATGGTGGAAGAACGTTTATTCGATTGGCCCATCGTCTCAGGGAATCAGGAGCTGAGAAAGTATACCTCTACGTTACCCACGCTATGTTTCACTATGGTTTTAATGAAGTAGAGGAAGCGTTGGACGGTGTATACTGCACGAATAGTTACCGGGATTTAAGTCACCCGTTGATTCGCCAGTACGACGTTTTGGGGCAAAATTTATAAACGCTGTATACGGAATTTGACCTACTTTGCGTTTCTGAATTCAACTATGGTGCGAAGTACATTATTCTCTCTTCTGATTGCCCTGTTATTCGTTTCGAATGCCAGCGGCCAAACCGACCTTCATAAGAAGGCTGAATCGGGTTTACGATTTCATTATCAGCTAATTGACGGTCAAAATGAACGGTTTACTTTATCTGAACGTATGGACTACTACAACGTTCCGGGGCTGAGTTTTGCCGTGGTCAAAAATGGAAAACTGGAATGGGCCAATGGCTACGGTATAGCTGACTCAGAAAAGGGCTCAAAGGTCACACCTCAAACCTTGTTTCAGGCCGGTTCCATCAGTAAACCAATAGCGGCACTAGGCGTGCTTAAACTGGTTGCCCAAGGGAAGCTGGATATGGATACTACGGTTACCATCTATCTTGACTCGAGTTGGCAGTTGCCCGAATCGAAATACCTCAAAAAGGAAAATGTTACAATCCGACGATTGCTGTCGCATACAGCAGGCGTCAATGTTCATGGGTTTCTGGGGTATTCACACGACTTGCAGGTGCCATCGCTGATTGATGTACTTAATGGTGAAGGGAACTCACCTGCTATCGAGGTGACCATGAAGCCTGGAAAGCAATGGAAATACTCCGGAGGAGGTTATCAGATCTTGCAAAAGGTAGTAGAAAACGTATCGGGCATGGCGTTTGATCAATTCATGAAAAACGAGGTGCTGGTTCCCTTAGGAATGAAGAATAGTACGTATACACAACCAATCCCGGAAGATCTTAGATCTGACTGTAGTGCCGCCTATAACGAGAAGGGAGAATACGTTGAGGGAGGGTGGAACACCTATCCAGAGCAGGCTGCGGCGGGTTTATGGACCACTCCTTCCGACCTTGCACGTTACTATCTTGAAATGCAGGCCATTATGAACGGAAAACAAGATGGTCTTATCCCAAAACAACTGGTAGAGGAAATGATAACACCCATCCAGAACAATTGGGGACTGGGTGTAATGCTTGAGAATAGGGGAGACAGCCTTGTATTTGGTCATGGAGGTAAAAACATAGGTTTTACCAACAACATGAAAGGCTTTGCCAATCACGGTGATGCACTCATTGTGATGACAAATGGCGACCGTGGATTTCGCCTGATCAATGAGGTAATGCGATCTTTGTCAGACACCTACTTGCTTTATCTAATGGAAGTTGACCCTGTTAAGACGAATAAAACTGTGGTTCCGGATGATGTTTTAGATCAATATGTTGGGTCTTATAAGTTTAAAGGGAAGAACCCGTACGGTAATGGTGACTATGTGATCAAGGTAAGCCGGGTAAACCAACGGTTTATGGTGAACGACCCACAGGATGACAAACGATACACAATGACCGCTCTCTCTAATTCCTGGTTTATAAACCTGGAAGAAGGCCATCAATTGAGATTCGACTCCAAAAAAGTTGTGCTGAATGGCCGGTTAAAGTTTAAGAAACTCAAGCAGTAAACACACCTTTTGAACACCGAGTTGTTCTATATGTAATATGGTAATCTTTTGGTTTAGACGCGACCTTCGTGTGGAGGACAATCATGGCCTGTTCAAGGCTCTTACTTCCGGAGAATCGGTCTTGCCTGTGTTCGTATTTGACACCAACATAATTAATAAACTTCCTAAAAGTGATTCTCGTTTAACGTTTATACACGACTTGCTGTCTGATCTAAATAATGGATTAGCTTCCTTTGGTGGCGGCCTAACCGTTCGAATCGGCAATCCCCAAAAGGTAATTTCGAAGCTGGTCGATGAACATCAGGCAACAGCCGTTTACACCAATCTCGACCATGAACCGTATGGCATTGAACGCGATGAAGAGATTAAACAGCTTTTGAAACAACGTGGAGTTGATTTTCGCAGCTACCTCGATCACGCCATTAGAGGCTTTGGAGATGTTCGGAAGGGAGATGGCGGTTTATACACCGTATTCACGCCTTATTATAACAAATGGCTGTCTTTGTTGGCGAAGAGCGACTATAAAACCTATGCCTCCGAGTTGCACTTAAAAGCTGTTGTACAGCACGATAAGAAACCGATTCCTAGCCTGGAAGACGTAGGTTTTAAGAGAAGCGACATTACGGTAAAACCCTATGTTTTATCCGATAACCTGGACCATTATGACGAGACCAGAGATTTCCCTTCGTTGGAGTCTACTTCGCAACTTGGGCCTCACCTTCGATTCGGAACTATTAGCGTACGCGAGGTGATACGCCAGAGTTTGCACCGCAACGAGGTATTTGTTAAGGAAGTAGTCTGGCGGGAGTTCTTTATGCAAATTTTGTTTCACAACCCCCGTGTTATTAATAGTGCGTTTAAGCCGCCTTACGATGATATACCCTGGAACACCAACGAAGAAGCCTTTAAGAAGTGGTGTGAGGGAAAAACGGGCTATCCTATGGTAGATGCAGGAATGCGGGAACTAAATGCGACGGGTTATATGCACAATCGACTTCGTATGATAACCGCTAGTTTCTTATGCAAGCACCTACTGATCGATTGGAGACTGGGAGAGGCGTACTTTGCGGAAAGACTTCTCGACTTTGAACTGTCGTCGAACAATGGTAACTGGCAATGGGCAGCGGGTTGTGGTTGTGATGCAGCTCCATATTTCAGAGTGTTTAACCCCACAACTCAACTGAAAAAGTTCGATCCTGAGTTTCGCTACATCAGGAAATGGGTTCCCGAATTTGGAAGTAATTCGTACCCCAAACCAATGGTTGATCACAAAACAGCCCGCGAAAACGCCATAAACACGTACAAAGAGGCCTTAGGTTAGTGCAGAACATAATTTGGAATACCATTTGCGGGTATTCCATGCATTATTGATGAAAAAAAGTAAATTCGTTCGCGCTTGCTTGAAAAGGCAACCAGGAACTGATAGTAATTAACCACGTCATCCATTGAAATACAATTTTACCCGATGGTGTTCTCGTAAAGTGAACAAAGTCATGTTATGGCTCTGTGTGGCTGCATGCCTCATGGCATCTGCCTCAACTGTCTTTGCGTCAGACGCTGTACCTGTTACCACCAACACCTTTTCACAACTTATTACGGCAAACATTGACTATAAACTGGTCGACGAACAATGGCAGGATGGAGGAGTGTATGCTGACACCGGCTGGAAGGCCAACAACCATAAAGCCTTGAATATTGGCCTCAAACGAAAAGGGATTTGGATTCGGTTTGGGCTGGATCACACCGCCCATTCAGACTCTCTTATTGCCTTAATTGAAAATCCATTTATCGATCAAGCAGAGATTTACACACTGGAACAACAAAAACTGGTACTGCAATCAACGGATGGCCTGAACCGGGTTAAACGGAAAAAAGACAGTTTTCAGGTTCTGCCGTTTGAAGTTGACTCGTCCGGAACCACGCAAATGGTGTACCTCTATGTGCGTACCGACCTGGAACCGACCATCTCGCTTTGGATACAGTCGTTTAATGAATACCGCAACGGCTATACCAGCCGACTTTCGTTCTTTTCTATATTAACGGGCGTTTTCGTTGTTATTTTTCTCTACAACCTGTTCTTATTTTGGTCTATCCGCGATTGGGTGTATGTATTCTACAGCCTGTATGTGTTGGGAACGTACTTTGCGCAGACCATTACATCCAGCCTGGGATATCATGCATTGGGAGCGGCAGGTATTATGACGGAAGGGAAGTTTATCTTTCTCGCCGTTGGCTTTGTAGCCATTACCAGTGGGGTTTTCCTCATCAGTTTTTTTAAAGGCGAGATTGACAAACCCAAAAACAAATCTGCTTATTTGACCTTTGCTTCGTTTCCGGTAATTGGAATGAGCTTTATTCTTCTGGCATTCCTGGTACCGCGGTACTATGTGTTTTGGTACATGAATTTTGGTATGATTTTGTTGTCATTAGCCATTTTTTATGCCACCATTACCCTGTATCGAAACGGGGCTAAACAAGCCAAGTTTATTTTGTGGGCGTGGTCGCCCTTCCTTCTTGGAGCCATTATCTTTATGTTAAGCAACGCCGGTGTGGTAGAGCACTCGAGGGTAACGCAATATGCTATGCCCATAGGTGCATCCATCGAAACCGTTTTATTGTCGTTTGCCGTTGGTTATCGCATCGCCATGATGAAGAGGGAACGCAGGCAAAACCAGTTAAAAGCTCTTGAGCAAACCAATAAGTTCCAGCAATTGGAACTGGATATGACCAAAACGAAGCTTCTGGCGTTACGAAGCCAGATGAATCCTCATTTTATCTTCAACGCCTTGAACTCAGTGCACTATTCTGTTCAGGAAAAGGACTCGGATAAAGCGCAAGACCTGATTCATCGGTTCGCGCGGCTGATGCGCACCATGCTGGTACATGCCCGTTCAGAGTCCGTCACGGTTAAGGAAGAAGTTGAGTTTTTGAAGGATTATCTCGATGTGGAGCAGAAACGCAACGACGATTTGTTTTCATACGAATTCCATGTAGACGAAGACCTTGTTTCGCAAAACATGCGAATCCCATCCACCATGATTCAACCCATTTGCGAGTCGGCCATTAAACATGCCTTTGTATACTCTGCCAAGGACGAAAATCTGTTAACCGTTCGTTTCCGCAAAGGTGAGTTAGAAGACACGGTGGAGGTGGAGATCAGTGATAATGGTATAGAGATTCATCACGCAAGGAAGATGTTGGAAGATTCGGCTCTTGGGCTATCCATCATCGAAGAACGTATTTCTCTTCTGCACAGTCAGGGGAAACGAGCAAATCTTGAAATGGTTTCCAATCGCGATTTAGGCGAAGGCATGGGCACAACCGTTACTGTTGTGTTGCCCATTTATTAGTCCAACAACTGTCCATGGAGCTTCCTCAGGAATATATCCGATACCCAAATCCGGCATCTGAACAAGCATTGGCCAGACGATTTGGTTTGCACTGGCACAAAAATGATCAGGATTGGGAGCTGATTGTAGCGGATGGGGCTTTGGTGCCACAATTAATGCGCGCCTATGGTGAACCGGGCATGGATGAAGACACAAAGTTTGTGTTGATGATGCTTCTTGTCGCTTGTTTTGATGAACTAGCGAATGAAGAGGACATTTCTACCAATGTCGACTGGCTGAAGTGTCAGACCATTTTGCGTAAGGAGTTTTGGTTGCACATTACCACCATCCATTATTGGTCGGCATTAGACAGTGAAGAGGCCTGGTCGGTATCGCCTGGTCTACGTGGTATTTGGGATGAGGTGAAGCATCATTTTTATTGAAATGGGTTGAGAACTAATGGCTTGCACGCTAGTCACATTTAGCTATTTTTTGTTTTATCTCGACGGGGTAGTTTTGGATTCTACTCTATTATGCCCATTTCACTTACCAGCGTTCTGAGGGAAACGCTATCAAACTATCTTCTGGAAAAAGCAAACCCATTCACAGGTAATTGGCTCGCGGATGCCATTAGAAACGCTCATACAGACTATCTAAGAACCATTCTAGGAAATGACTCACGATATGTGGTCAAGGGGAGTGCTGGCCAAGGCAGATGGGCTGAAATTCCATGGATAGCCATAATGGACCGATTTATCACAAGTACAGCTCAATCGGGATATTACTTGGTTTATTTGTTTTCGGCTGATATGTCGAGGGTTTACCTATCCCTAAATCAAGGTGTAACTGCCATTAACTCTTTAAACGGTGAAAGTCGATTTGACATTCTCTTAAATAAGGCCCAATTGTATCGAAGTCACATCCAATTGGCACCAAGCGATTCCACCAAAATTAAACTAAAAGGAAATTGGGATTACTCCGCACTTTACGAATGTGGAAACATCATCTCATGCGAATACCTACCTGAAAGAATGCCTAGCTCACATCAGTTGATCAATGATCTAAAACGCTTCATGGGGTATTACCATCAGTTAATCCTTAATGCTCCTCTTGAGCTTACACCCGATGACAATTTGTCTATTGAAACCAAAAGCAAGAAACTGCACTTGTCCATAGCCAGAAACTCTTCTTTAAGCAACAGAGTGAAAAGCAAAAAAGGGTACAGATGTGAGGTATGTTCGATAAAGTTTGATGAGGTGTACGGCGATATTGGAAGGGGCTTTATTGAAGCCCACCACCTAACTCCTGTAAAAGATCTTGATATTGGAGAAACCCGGGTTGACCTGGAAAAGGATTTTGCGGTTTTGTGTGCTAATTGCCACCGCATGATCCATAAACTGGAAGACCCTAGCGACGTTGAAGGGCTAAAGCAAATTTGGGAGTTTAATAACAAGGGATAGAGCATCTCTATTTGCGAAATGCGGTTTAGTTGACGCGATCCAATATTCCAAATATCAGGTGTTCAATATACCCATATCTGGGTATTCCAAACGGTAGGGCCTCCGATAGTTTTGAGGCATACAAAAAACACGATTTAATAACACGCACTATGTTTAAAGTAATTCTGGAAATCTCCACTGGAGAATTCACCATTGTGAAATCCACATTTAACACACCACCGGGCTTTGTTGACGTTTTTGTGGGCAGCCGACCAGCCTGCAAAGCCTGGATTAAAGGAGTAGGGTATGGACGAACTGCTAATGCCACATGATATGAAAAAAGCAGTTATTCTACTAGCACTGTGTTTTTCGGGCTTTCTGGGTTTCGGGCAAATCGTTACCATGGATTCAGTGACTCACATCATCTCTGGTGAAATACCTTTCGACCAACCATTTTATTTACATGTAAAACATGAACCTGGCAAGAAACCTACTTCCTTAATCATCCAAAAAACGCGAAACGGCAAGTATCGTAGGTTTACCGGACGTGATGCCCGCTTGTCCGGGCTAGTCTATGGAGACACCAACACGTCACGCGGGGCCAGCGAAGATAAAAACAACGTACGCACAGTCATCAATCTTCAATCCTCTAATACGGTTAAAAAGGTCAAGGATGGCAGCCTTATTGAGGTATTTCCACTAGCACCGGCAACCGACTACCAGTTTCAGATAACCTTCAGAGATGTATCTTATTCGAAAGCTAAACGGGATGCACTTGTTAAAGCCTCTCAGGAAGCTGAGAAGTTGGTAATTCCAAAGAATGCATTGGAGCCGGATGCTCTGTCGCTAATCCTAAAAAAAGATCCTATTAGATATAGTGAATTGATACACTATAAGAGCAATAAGCTTGACTCAAACTTGTTGCAAAAAAAGGTGGACTCCGTCCAAAATTTAGAGAAGAAAATAGAGGATATAGACTTAACAAGCTCACTTAACTGTTATAAGCGAAGATTGGTTAATATTAACCGATGTGATACCTGCTCAATGTATGACGTTCAATTTGACAAAGCGATTATGTCAACGAATGGGTTTATCACCATGGAGCAAGCGCACCTAACTAACATAAATGAGGGGTTCATTAGCATTACGGACTCTAAGTTGGTCAAGCCCGCTGGGAAATATGACTACCCAAAAAGGGTTTCTAACCTAAAAAAAACTTACCAATTCCTGGAAAATTATCTTGCAATCGAACAGTTATCCGATTCGCCAACATGTATAGACAGCAATGTACTGATACAAATAACAAAAAAGATAACAGATCTAACCAAACTCACTTCAAAATGGTCAGGACTAATAAAAAAGTACGCAAATACAGTGTCGTTGTACGATCCAAATGTGTATAAAGTGTCATCCGTGGTTGGTTTTACCCAAGGTGGGCTTACCATGGACTCCAAAGGCAAATTCAGTGTTCGACCCGACTTTGGTGTTTCAGTAGCCTCTTTTAATGGCTTTACCCGAGTAATGCCAGCGGTGGGGGTTCGGTTTAACTTCAGGCCACTCAATCACAACCTGGCGTATGGTAGAATACCATTGAAACGCTTAGCTCACCGATCCTCGGTAGGCATCACGTTTACAACCAACAGCATATCCGACGAATCAACACGATTCAACCTGTTTGGGAGTTCGAACCTTATTGTCGATTATGGTTTTAGGCTTAACAATGCCATGAGTGTGTCACTTGGCGGACTGGTATTCAAAAGAGCTGATCCTAATCCCTTTATAACCAACCAACAACTAGCCTTAATGCCCACACTGGGCTTATCCGTAGATTTTGAAATTTTAGAAAC
Source organism: Bacteroidia bacterium (assembly GCA_017640445.1). Taxonomy (GTDB): domain Bacteria; phylum Bacteroidota; class Bacteroidia; order NS11-12g; family UBA9320; genus UBA987. Next base: position 39,558 of record JAEPQQ010000006.1, read on the forward strand.
CTTAAAAGATGTTAAGAACTTACTTACCGGTAAATAAACTCATGGCCGTTGCCTGTGCAATTGTGCTTTTGTCTGGCTGTTACAATGAAGACGATTACGTCTACAACTCAGCTGAAATACTCGAACACCTGACCGTTACCAAACCCGCAAAGGACTCCCTACCCGCCGACGGTACGAGTTCAATGGTTATTACCTACTCGTTTGATGCAGAAACAGATCCAACGCTCACTTCATTATTGCTTGTTGCGTCCAGTGGAACGTTCAAAGAATCGAACGACGACAGTTTAACGATCAATTTCTCTACCCTGGACTTGTCAAAGGAGAACCTCACCAAAGAAGTGACGCTGGTTTCAGGAACAGTAGTGGGGGAGTGCGTAGTAAGTGCCTACATCCTAAGCTACGTAAACCGCGATACCTTCTATTTTGTGGAGGCTCCGGCATCCAGTTTGAGTCTGTCTACTTCCGACTTTTTTATCAAGAACGATGCATTAAAGACACTATCGTTTGATGCAGACCTCAAAAGTGCGACGGGACTGGCATCATCGGGTCAGGCGGTGTTTTTTGAATCACCATCAGGTCAAGGCTTTCAGAATGTAGTAACTACATCAACAAATGGTTTGAGCAAGGCTCAGTTTCAGTATGTGTTTACCGATACTGCATATACCGGTGACTTGGTTTTTGAAGCCAAAGCCCTCGATGCTGTTGGAGATACCATTCGAGCACAGCGAACCGTGCGGGTGATAGATTAATCTCTTCCCTAGAAATCATTCGTAAAGATGATTTAGAACGAACTGCTATAAAAGGCCAAGTCCGTTGGGGTTTGGTCTTTTTGTGATACGGGTGGTTTAGGGCGGATAGCTAACGATAAAGGGGTTCAGGGTCATGACGGTAACATGACGTGCTATAAGCTTGTTCGTTTAGCCTTTGATCTAGCTAGTCATATTTGACTATGGCAATGGTGTTCTTTCTAGTTTAAATTCGTCGAATAAAATTATAAAATGAAATCTAAGGTTGCCGGTCTGGGGATTTAAGCCAAAGTGTTTGCGAACTGATTGCTAGATGTTCTTATACGACGCAGGTGCTCATCAGTCCGGAAATGGATAAAGGAAGTTTTGGGTTTCCAGAGATTCAAGAGAATCTACAATGGTCACAGTTTAGAGATATTAAACAGAATTGTAGATCTATCGGATGTAGATGTAAGAGAATTAATCCTTTCAAATAAAGAATGAGCACCGTAAAACATACAGCTTCTGGACAGGCAGCAGGCTATCTATTTCAGCCGGATAGAGCTTTGTATTGGCTTTCAAATTGTGAAAAAGGAGCTACAGTTGGCGTTGAGACAGCTGATGATGTAACTGTTGTAAATGATAAAGGGGAAACAGTGATCAGGGAACAGGACAAAAATTCTGTTCAGGCGGATGGGGTGCCTATAAAAGATAGAAGTAATGATTTATGGAATACACTTTATATCTGGGTTAAAGCTTTAGAAAGTGGAGAGTTTAAAACTGAAAATGTCGGACTTTTTTTTGCAACGAATAAACCTATCCCGGAAGATGCATTGGTAAAAAAGATTGCCGAAGCAGACAATTCCCTTGTTGATGACATTATTTCCCGTCTAAAAACTGCCGGACAGGATCCTCCATTAGGAATTGCCGAGAAAGTCAAATATGTTTTGAGTAAAGAAAATTTTGTCAAAGAGTTGGTGCCCATTATTCAGTTGAGTGATAATAATACTCCTGGGAATTTGGACGATAAGATTATTAACCAATTACACTTGCCGACAGAAACGGCTTATGAAATTCTTAATGAATTAAAAGGTTGGATACATAGTGCCATAACTACACTTTGGAATGAAGGGAAACCGGGTGTTTTGAGTAGAGAAGCTTTTGATAATTATCTAAACCAATCAAGATACATAGCCAATTCTCGTAAAGTACGTGAGCGTGTGAAGAGACTAGTACTCGACAATATTGAAGAAACTAAAAAATCAGGTGCTAAACAAGGGATATTTGTTAAGCAAATTGAAGCAATTTCTGACGATGAGTTTTTAGCGATAGACGCTATTGACGACTATCTCTGTGCGGATGTCGAAAGAACAAGATTGATTGTTGCAGGTGAGATTACAGGTGCAGATTTCGATGATTTTGACGATAAGTGTGAGGAAAGGTGGAAAGAAGTAACGAGACGAAATATTAGAACCGACAAAATAAACTCTATTCTAAGTGACCGTACTTTGACCCAAGAGCAAAAAGAACAAAAACTACGTGATTTAGGCTTTGAAATATATGACCAAACTTGTTCGGGTTATAATGGAGTGCTGGCTGGTTATACAACAACTGAATCATACTTGACAAAGGGAACTTATCATATGATGTCAGATTCTCTGAAACTGGGTTGGCATCCGCAATGGAAAGAAATGTTTAATCCGGTAACGACAGATGAAAGTAAGTGATTATCATATTATTCAAAATGTTGGGATAGGGGCGGTTGTCCTTCACAAGTTTGTAAAAAGTTATCATGCTGCTCAACACAAACTTAAAGGTCCTAATTTGGCTTTGTCGATACCTGTTCTCCCTATTGTTTATAATCAACGTTTTTTGGAAGCTATCTGCAATAGAAATAAGGAAGGAGGATTTTACAATGCTCTTTCAGACTTTAGAGATTTACCAGCAGGATTACAGGAGCGTATGGAGAGTATGTCTGACCAAACTTTTGAGGCTTTAAACTTAACTTTCGCTAATAAAATGCTGACCTACAATAAAGAACTAAATGAGTTATTGCCAATTGACAGAGCTCGAAAACCAAAAGTAGTTAACGATGATATTAAAAAGATGATTCGTGGAGCAGACCGTCTTGGTTACTGGTTTAGTTCTCTTTCTTTTGAGCAATTGTGCATTTACCTAAAAATTAGCTTCTGAAACATGGAATTTAGAATAAAACATGTCATACTTTGGCCAAAAGATGAAACGAAGGAAATCAGAATAATCCCCTTTGAAATAGACAAAATTAATATCATCACAGGTGAAAGTCATAAGGGAAAATCGTCCTTAGTTCATATCATCGATTATTGTTTGGGAGGCAATAAATGCACAATCCCGGTTGGAATTATCAGGGACAAAACAGAATGGTTTGGGTTACACATTGCTGTTGAAAAGACTGAGATATTAGTAGCACGAAAAGAACCAGGGCAACTGATATCTACTGGCGAAATGTATTTTACAGAAGAAAGTAAAATCGATTTAAATGTTAAGCCATTCGGAAATACCAATGTAAAGAATGTAATAAACCAATTCAATCGAATAGCTCAATTCTCAACTATGGACTTCAAGAATGAAGAATCTGTCGGCTATTTTAGGGAAAGGGCAAGTTTTAGAGATACAAGTGCTTTTCAATTTCAACCACAACACATTATAGCAAACCCATATACACTCTTTTTCAAGGCAGACACCTTTGAACATCAGGAAAAATTAAAGTCAATTTTTCCATTGGTTTTAGGTATTATTAATAATGAAACCCTTGCTCTTCGTAAGGAATTAAGAGAGTTAGAAAATGAATTACGCAGGAAGCAAAATGCTCTCAACGAAAAGAAGAGGGCAAAGGAGGCATGGTTAAATAGTGTTAGTTCTCTTTATATCAAGGCTAAAAGCCTTAGTCTATTGCCCAATTCGCCGTCTGAAACAACAGATTGGGATGCTGAAAAATATTTACGCTACCTAGTGCAGGTACTCGAAAGTTTTCGCGAAAACCCAGTTCCGACATATGAGCCAGGTACATCAGAAAAGTCGCTTGAATCACTTAATATTTTAACAGAAAAAGAAAGAGAGATTGCAAGAGAAATTTCTTCACGAGAAATAAAACTGAGTAAAATCCTTAAGGTTAATCAGACCCGTGTCGATTATACCAATACAGTTAATGTGAAACAGGCAAGACTAGAACCTGTAAGCTGGTTCAATGAAAAACTTAAAAACGAAAATTGCCCGTTTTGTGGCTCAGAACATCAAACGGCAAAAGAACAAGTTCAATCTCTTCAAAAAGTAGCAGTTAAGCTGGAAACGATTTCTCAAACTGTAGCCTCTCCGGATCTAGTTTTAGATAAGGAAATTTCAGAAATAAGACAAGGCATTAAAGAATTGGAAGAAAAAAGAAAAATCGTTAGAGATAATATTCGAGAGATAACAACGACTAATGAGCAAGAAAGAAAAAAACAGCAGTCTATTGAAGGAATATACCGTTTTATTGGCCGATTAGAAGAGGCTCTCGAAAATGTTCAATCTGTAGAAATTGACAGTGAATTGGATAAAGAAATTAAAGCTATTTCTGCACGCATCGAAGAGATAAGAAACAGGATAAGAGAAAACGAAGAAAAGACGAAACTCGAGGATGCCATTGACAGATTGTCCACGATAACAGCACATTATGTTGAACAATTGGATATTGATAGACCAAAGGATGTTGTTAAGTTAGATATCGCCAATTTAACATTGCGTATAACATCACAGAATAGCAGACAAAACTATCTTTGGGAAATTGGTAGTGGTGCAAATTGGATGGGGTATCATATATCAATCATATTAGCGCTACATGAATTCTTTTTAGAATTAACCCAAAGTCACATTCCTACTTTCCTTTTTATTGACCAACCTACACAAGTATACTTTCCAGAAAAATGGCCAAATGAAGGCGAAATAGAAAATATTAGTGAAGATGAACATTCGGATTTTGCACAGGCTAGAAAAATATTTAAAGCACTTGAATTAGGAATGAAAAGAACGAAAAATAAACTTCAAATAATTGTCGCTGAACATGCTCCGATTCTGACTTGGAAAGATATTGATAATGTGAATTTGGTTGAAGAATGGAGGGGTGAAGGAGGAGCATTAATCCCAATGAATTGGTAAACGAAGAATAATTAGTGAATCAAACTCCATAAATACGTACAACATTTCACCAAGTTTTAATTAATAAAGCCCGGTTAGAAATGTTTCAAAACGGAAGTGGGCGAGAGGTAGTAGATTTAATTTGTAGTCTTCCTGATTTTTGTTGGCAACCGATGTGTTGTTTAGTTCGTTTTGAATCAACGCAAAGAAGCAACAAGTTTTTCTTGATTAATCTATTTCGATTAAATGTGCGTTGTTGGGAAAACATACAAACATGCCGATAGGTGTGGATTATAAATGTTTGCTTATGTATAATTAATTGCTATATTTTAGTATAAAATAGAGTATAAGACATGATAGAAATAAATTTCGAAATTGATGACCTCGATAATAAACCGAACAGTGAATTCGTCAAGAAGGCGAAAGAATATTTAGAGAATGCTATTAACCCTTTCCGAAATGAGATTAAAAAAGAAGGTGGATCCGTAAAAATAACTATCAACGGTAGGTTGGAAAGAGACCCTACGTACACAGGATTATCTGAAGACCTAATTAATAGACTTGAAGCGGTAATTAAAGTCACCATGTATGACCACGGTAATGGTTTTCGATAAATACTAGAAAATGTATTGCCCTTTAAACTGAAGGGTCGAAATATGGTGGACTCCGCAGGGTTAGCATAACTGCAAATTAGAAATGATACTTGGTTTCTTAGGTTGAAGAGATCTAAGGAGGTTTAAAACCAAGATGTGGTAGCCAAACGGGTGCAACTACCAGTTGTGAAGACTTTGTGTAAATTATAACTGACCAACATCAAGGATTAGCTTTGACATAAAACCACGGCCGTTATGCTGCCTGCGGGTCAGAGCTAATTTTAGTTGGCCAAACCATAGCCACAAATCTTTAATGACAATCAGCCCATAATTTATATTATGTTAACTAAAACAAATCAAAGGAAACCATGATGCTTGCACACCATGGCCCCTCTATTCGTATTTCCTATTAGGATTAACCTCCTAATTCCTTGATCAATGCCTTCGTCTCATCGTACTTCTCCTGGTACTTATCGTCATTCGCAACAAGCCGCCCGTACAACTTCTTTAAGTTCTTAGCCAAATCAAGTTTCTGATCATCCGGATAATCACCTACAGCCATTGCCTCAGCGAATTTCTCAGCCGCCTTTGCATACAAAGCGTCAATTTCTTCTTCCATTGGCAATGTCTTCTCGTAATTCGTCTCCGCAGCAATCTTATCAGCAATTGGCTTACAACGATCCAAATAAATTACACCCAGGTTAAACCATGCATCAGCATAATTTGGATCCAACTCCACCACTTTCAAATAGCTCTCTTCTGCCTCCTTGTCCTTACCTAAGTTGTAATAGTTAATGGCGCGAGCAAAATACAATACTTCGCTTTCTGGCTCATTTTCAATGGCTTCGTTCAATTTTTGAATCAATTCCTCTGAACGACCCAACTTCATAAACAAGTCAAGCTCGGCACGCATCAGGTTCACGTTTCGATCGTCCATCTCTCTACCCATTGCAATGTACTTCAATGCACCGCTCGTATCCTTCTCTTCCAACAAGATGTTCGCCATATCGCCATAAATACGAGGATCGGCATAGGCATTGTCGATCAACTCTTGCAGCAATTCCTTTGCTTTTGCATTATCTCCAGCTCCGGAAGCCGCATACGAAGAGTACAACATAATCGTCTCTTTATTGATCTGTGCCTGCTTTAACAGAAACTGATCTTCGTCGTACGGTAAGATCTTCAATACCTGACTATACGCATTGAGGGCGGTTTTATAATCCTTTTTGTTAAACGTGCTCACTCCTATGTTGTAGTGACCAATGGCACAGTTTACCAAGCCTTTTTTACTCAATGAGGTCAACTTGCCCTTAACATCGGTTTCGATGCTCTTAAAGAACGATTCCGTTGCCACATTCAGTGCATCCGGATGTGCTCCTTTCTGCTCGTCGCTGCCTTCGTTGTTCAGCGTTAAATACGTAACACCGCGGTAGTACCACATTTTGTAGTTGTTGCTCGTCTTGGTGTGTGCCTTGGCCGCCTCAATATCGGCGAGGTTTTCCGCTATTCGCTGATGACGGGCCTCAGGCGTCTGATCCATATTGCCTTCCTCCCAGCTCATCTTAACGGATTCAACCTTAAATGGTTGAGCCTGAACCATTACCGAGGTTAAGGCAAACACCATAATTAAAAGTGATCTTGTCATTTGTCGCATTTTATTAGTTGTCATTATTGTCTACTTTATCAGACGATTCTTCGCCGCCATTGTCGGCTCCTCCTTCCTCATTTCCACTATCAACTGAAGCATTTGTCTCGCCATCCGGCCCTACTCCTGCTTCTCCGTCAACGCCTTCTACCTCATCTTCTTCCTCGTCTTTCTTCACTTTCGCTACCGATGCAATTTCATCGTTCGACTTCATCTTGATCAAACGTACACCCTGCGTAGCTCTTCCCATCACACGTAACTCGTCTAATGGCAGTCGGATCGCGATTCCAGACTTGTTGATGATCATTAGCTGGTCGTCGTCTGTTACCGCCTTTATGGCCACAAGATTACCGGTTTTTTCAGTGATATTCAGGGTTTTTACTCCCTTTCCACCACGCTTCGTAATTCGATAATCTTCAACGGCAGTTCGTTTGCCGTATCCTTTTTCCGAAACTACCATAACGGTTTCTTCTTCCAGATTACCGACACAAACCATGCCAACCACTTCGTCGTTTTCATCTTCCAGGCGAACTCCTCGTACACCAGCAGCCGTTCTACCCATTGGCCGAACATCTGCCTCGTTGAACCGAATTGCCTTACCCGACTTCTTGGCCAAAATCACTTCATTTTGTCCGTCCGTCATCTTCACCTCAAGCAATTCATCTCCTTCTTTGATGGTGATGGCGTTAATACCATTGGAACGCGGTCGCGAATATGCACGAAGCGTCGTTTTCTTAATGATACCATTCTTTGAACACATGATGATGAAATTGTTATCGAGGTATTCATCATCCTTCAATCCTTCAACAGCAATATATGCCTTGATCTGATCGTCTTTTGGTATGGCAATCAGGTTTTGAATAGGTCTACCCTTCGTTGCCTTAGCACCTTCAGGAATCTCGTATACCTTCATCCAGAAACATCGTCCCTGCTCGGTAAAGAACAACATGTAATTATGTGTTCTGGCCGACAACAGGTGCTCAACAAAGTCTTCATCGCGGTGTTTTACACCCCGGTTTCCAACGCCACCTCTCCCCTGCGTTCGGTATTCCGACAACAGCGTACGTTTGATGTAACCCATGTGTGAAATGGTAATTACAACGTCTTCGTTCGGGATCAGGTCTTCAATATTTAGGTCGCCGCTATCATATTCGATGTTGGTACGACGTTCATCTCCATATTTCTCTTTAACAGCAAGTAGTTCATCCTTAATGATGCTCATTCGGATGTCTTCACTACCCAAAATCTCTTCCAATCGTGCGATGGTCTCCATGATTTGCTTGTGCTCTTCACGGATTTTGTCGCGCTCGAGACCGGTCAACTTCTGAAGTCGCATGTCAAGAATTGCACGCGCCTGAATTTCAGATAGTTGATAGTTAGACATTAAACCATTTCGAGCTTCTTCCGGACTCTTCGATGCACGGATCAAAGCAATCACTTCATCCAGGTTGTCAAGGGCAATCAATAAGCCCTCTAAAATGTGCGCCTTTTTCTTTGCTTCCTCTAACTCGTACTCGGTTCGTCGAACTACTACTTCGTGTCGATGCTCAACGTAGTACTCGATCATCTGTTTCAGGTTCAACATCTCCGGTCGCCCTTTAACCAAAGCAATGTTATTTACTGAAAATGAGGTTTGTAGAGGTGTGTACTTAAACAACTGATTAAGCACAATATTTGGAATGGCATCGCGCTTTAGGTCGAATACCACACGCAATCCTTTTCGATCGGATTCATCGCGAATTTCAGAAATACCGTCAATTACCTTCTCGTTCACGAGGTCAACCGCCTTCACAATGATTTGCGATGGGCTTACCTGATACGGTACTTCGGTAATAACGATCTGCTCCTTCCCTGTTTTGGTTTGGGTAAACTCGGCTTTACCGCGCATAACCACTCGACCACGGCCAGTTTCAAAGGCATTGCGCACACCTTCATAACCGTAAATCGTACCGCCGGTTGGGAAATCAGGAGCTTTTACAAACTCCATCAACTCCGATATGGTAATTTCCCGGTTGTCGATATAGGCTACCGTACCATCAATTACCTCCGATAAGTTGTGAGGCGCCATGTTGGTTGCCATACCTACTGCAATACCTGCAGCTCCGTTTACCAGAAGACTAGGAATCTTGGATGGTAAAACCGTTGGCTCTTTCAACGAATCGTCGAAGTTGGTCTGAAAATCAACCGTGTTCTTGTCGATATCGGTCATCATTTCTTCCGCGATTTTTCGCATCCGGGCCTCGGTATATCGCATTGCTGCGGGTGGATCACCGTCAATGGAACCAAAGTTCCCCTGCCCGTCTACCATGGGGTAGCGCAAACTCCAGGGCTGAGCCATCCGCACCATGGTGTCGTAAACCGACGAATCACCATGCGGGTGATACTTACCCAACACCTCTCCCACAATTCTGGCCGACTTCTTATAAGGACGGTTACTCGCAAGTCCCAATTCCGTCATCCCATATAAAACCCGACGATGAACGGGCTTTAAACCATCTCGCACATCGGGTAGCGCTCTGGAGACAATTACCGACATCGAATAATCGATGTAGGCCGTCTTCATTTCGTCCTCGATGTTTATTGGTATAATCTTCTCGTTTGGATTGTCCATACGGTAAAAAATTAATTAAATGTTAAGATGGTAAAACTACGATGAAA
>JAEPQQ010000006.1:49370-94896 GCA_017640445.1 Bacteroidia bacterium
TCTGCCCGGCTTTTGGAACTTCAATTCGTTGAAAATCAACCGATAACACTTCCTTTAATTGGTCGAGCCCCTCTCCTTCTCCGTGCGACAGAAAAACCGACTTGAGAGACGAAGCATTATGCACGCGCTGAAAGTAGGTTTTCAACTCGTTTTGGTCGGGATGGGCAGAAAAGACATCGGTTGAAGCGATACGCGCATAGACATGTCGATCAAACTTCTTGATACGTATCGTTTTTTTGCCTTCTAAGAGCTCTGCACCCAGGGTGCCGGGTGTACAGTAACCAGCAATTAAAATCGTGCAATGAGGGTTTTCTATGTTGTTTGCTACATGGCGTTGTATCCTTCCGCCATTCATCATACCAGCCGACGAAACAATGATGCTCGATCGGTAGTTGGCATTCATAAAGGCCTCATCTTCCCGGTCTTCTACTACATATAGCTGCTTAAACCGGAATAAATCCTTGTACTCATTCACGAAATTCCGCGCTTCCGAGTTCAGAAACGACGTATACTCTTCGTGGATGTTTCCACTTGTAATACCCAGTGGACTATCGGTAAACACCCGAACATCGTCTACACCATGCTCGCGAAACAACTTATTGAGTGTGAACAGGATAGACTGCGTTCTGCCCACGCTAAACGCAGGTATTAGCAAGCGACCGGCTTGGTCGATGCAGGTTTTCTGAACGTAATCCCAAAGCGTTTCCTCCGGACTCCGGGTTTCTTTGTGTAACCGCGCGCCATACGTACCTTCCATTACCAGGTAATCCAGCTCCTTCATAGGCTCTGGAGCTACCACAATTTTTGCATTGGACTTGCCCAGATCGCCGGTAAAACCAAGTCGCTTCGTCTTGCCCTTTTCGGTAATGGCCAAACACAAACTGGATGCCCCAAGAATATGGCCAGCGGGTAAAAATTCAACTGTTACCTGGTCGTTTACCTCAAACGGTTTGTTAAACTCCACGGTAACCATGCTATCCACCACATCCATTACCTGTTTGTGGCCATACAATCGTCGGGTAGGCAACTTGCGCTTGCGTTTCTTGTTTACCCGGTCGGCCTCAATGTTCGCCGCATCGCTGAGAAGAATATCGCTCAGGGCCAAAGTGGGTTCCGTACACAATATTTTGCCTTCATAGCCCTGAGAAAACAGGGTTGGCAGATTGCCCGAATGATCGACATGAGCATGGGTAAGCAATACGAGGTCGATGTCTTCCGGGTCAAAGGGGAAGTTTGCATTGTCTTCGCGTGCTACGTCTTTCTCGTAATTCAGACCGCAGTCGATGAGTATGGAATACCCCGAATCCAAGGTAAGCCGGTACATACTACCGGTAACCTGCCTGGCCGCCCCGTGAAAAGTGAGTTTCATTAAAGCCTGCAAAGGAAGGCTTTTTAACGTAATCCAGTTAAAATTAGGTTACTTTGTTCGCACAGTTGACTATGGATTTACAAACTAAACGAGACTTGATCGACCGTTTTATCGCAGAAAAACGGAAGGGCATGGAATACAGCGAAATCAGAAAGAAGCTGAAGGAAGCGAATGTGGAAGAAGAACATATCAAAAAGATCATTCGCGCCGTAGATGCAGAAGTACTTCGCGGAGCGGTGAATAAAGCCGAAGGACAGCAAGGTGTTGAATTTATGCTGGTTGGAGCCATATTGACCGTATTTAGTCTGGTTAGCTTTCTGTTTCTAAAACTGAGTGTTTTGGTTACTGGGAGCCTGATTGCGGGAGGTCCGGGGTTGTTTATCGTGGGCTACAATAAGTACAAGAAAGCAAAACAGAGTTAGCGGTTGATTATCAACCGTTTGTACATCTTTTGGCCGGTATCCACTGCCAACTCGATCACATACGAACCGGTTTCGAGATGGCCTATTGAAACAGAGGTGTTAGAAGCAGATAATTCGCGCGTTAAAACTACTTTTCCAGTTACACTTAAAACACTGATCTTAAGGTTGTTGTTCGGGTTTTCTAAAGTAAAATTCAAAATGTCATTTGCCGGGTTTGGATACACCACAATGTCCGACGCTAAGTCTACCTCAGGCGTACTTACAAATCGCGCCACCTGGGCAAAATGGATGGTTGCCGCTGCCGTAAGTCGTACGGCCTGTTTGAGGGAAGTCGTATCCATGTTTCCCAACGTATCAGAGGGTCGGTGAGAGTATTTATCCTGCGCATTTTGATATAACCCTGTAATTACCACACCTTCAGCTTCAAAAGGGATGTAATCACTGCTAAAAGCCTGGCTTACCACCGGTGTAAGGCTGGTATACGCTTCGGCAAGCTGTGTCAGGGTATCTGTAACCAACCAACTCAAAGCGTTATTGCTTATTGGATCGTTGTATTCGTCGCGCTCACATTTTATTTTGTCGTTGCCCGTTACGCCTCTTGTACCGCCTATTTGGTCGATGTTCATCACCATGTAAAGCTTGTTATTCAGGAAAGAAAGCTGGTTATCGACGTAATACTGACTACCGGTGTACCCTTCTTCTTCCCCATCAAAATTGACAAACAGAACAGTCCGATTGGTGGAAAGTGGTTCCAGAATACGAGCCGTTTCCAATATTGCCGCGATTCCCGAACCGTTGTCGTTTGCTCCAGGGCCGTTGCGCGTGTCAAAATGCCCGCAAACCAGAATGTATTCATCTCCACTCCCCTGTTTGGTAACCACCACGTTTCGATACGTTCTGGTTCCTTTTACAAACGAATCGATGCGTATGGAGTCGTACCCAAAACTGGCGTACTCCGATTTGAGCCATTCAACGGTTTTGTAGCTTTCCGTAGAATTGACTGATTTTATTCCAAGATTCTCAAAGCTACGCACGTAGGACACCGATCTGTCAATCTTGTCCAACTCCTTATTGATGTTGGGATTATACAGTTGTGCATGGGTTAGTATCCATGCAAAAAAGAAGTAATTAAACGCTAAAAGCCTCTTTGTCACTCTACAAAGATACGACGTGATTCACGTTCATCCATGGTTATTTTTATGGTAAGGTGTTCATATTCCTGCCATATTTCCTCTGCCATTTCAGGCCATTCCACAAAACATGCATTCCCTGAATCCAGCACTTCGGGCAAGCCAAACTCGAACACCTCTGAAGCGTCATTGATTCGGTAAAGGTCAATATGATAGACAACATCGTTTTGCCCCTGGTATTCATTTACCAGGCCAAAACTTGGGCTGCTCATGTCGGATTGGACTCCCAGTTGCTTCGCAATGCGTTTAACCAAAGTTGTTTTCCCCGCTCCGAGATCACCTCGAAGCAGCACCAATGGTGTATTCTCTAAGAGTGGAACTACGTGTTCTACGACCTGGTCAAGTTCGTCTTCACCCGAGATTAAGAACTCCATTATTTGCTGGAAAGTGTGATCAGAGGCACCATCATTTCTTCAACACTTATTCCTCCGTGTTGAATGGTGTCGCGATAGTACTTGGCATAGTGGTTTAGATTGTTTGGATAAACAAAGAAGTCGGAATTACGACAGAAAATAAAGTTCGAACTCAGGTGCTGTGTAGGCAAGCCTGCCTTCGAAGGGTCTTTAATGTGAAATACCTCTTTCGGGTTAAAGTCCAGGTTTCTACCCGTTTTATAACGCAGGTTAGTGGTGGTTTTTTTATCACCAATCACCTTCACCGGGTCGGTTACCTTAACCGAACCATGGTCGGTTGTAATAATTACCTTGGCCTTCTTTTCCGAAATACGCTTCAGTGCTTCATACAACGGGCTATGTTCAAACCACGAAAGGGTTAGCGAACGATAAGCTGCCTCATCTTCTGCCAGCTCACGCATTACCTTATAATCGGTTCGGGCATGAGACAACGTATCAACAAAGTTGTATACGATGGCGTTTAGATCGTTGTCGAACATATTCGGTATGTCATCCACCAAATCTTTTCCCTGTCCAAGGTGAACAATCTTGGTGTAACTGGTCTTTACGTTATTGACACGAAGACGTTGTAACAGGTCTTTTAAGAAGAATTCTTCATGTAAGTTCTTACCTCCTTCCTCTTCATCGTTGCTCCACTTCTTGGGGAAACGTTTTTCGATATCAGAGGGTAAAAGGCCTGCAAACAAAGCGTTACGGCAATACTGCGTAGTTGTTGGCAACAAACTCAGGTACATATCTTCGTCTTCAACCCTAAACAATTCAGAAATCAAGGGCTGAATAAACCGCCATTGATCAAATCGAAGGTTGTCAATAAGGATTAGGAAAACCGGCTCATTCCCCATTTGAGGTACAATTCGCCGATTCATCAAGGTATGCGACATGGTTGGCGCTTCCTTGTTGTCGTAATCCAGAAATCGGATGTAGTTTTTTTCAATGTATTTGGCAAACTCCCGGTTGGTCTCATGCTTCTGGGTTTGAAGCACTTCTTCCATTCCTGTTTCGTTGCTTCGTTGGATTTCCAACTCGTAGTAAACCAGCTTTTTGTAGATCGACTTCCAGCTTTCCCAATCCAGATTCTCCATCAGGGCCATCATGATGTTTCTGAATTCCTGTTGGTACTTAGACGTCACCTTTTCCGTTACCAGTCGCTTGTTGTCGACAATCTTCTTAATCGACATTAAGATTTGTTTCGGATTAACCGGTTTAATGAGATAGTCTTCGATTTTGGAGCCAATGGCATCTTCCATAATCTGTTCTTCCTCACTTTTGGTAATCATCACAACCGGCAAGTCTTCACGCAATTCCTTAATTTGGTTCAAAGCATCCAACCCACTTACTCCTGGCATGTTTTCATCGAGAAAAACCAGGTCAAACCGACTACCAGTTATGCTTTCAACGGCATCAAGTCCATTGTTTACCGTAGTTACCTGATACCCTTTCGATTCTAAAAACAGAATGTGTGGTTTAAGGAGTTCAATTTCGTCGTCGGCCCAAAGAATGTGAATGTTTTGCATGAATGTGTTTCCGTTCAATACTTAACTGCAAAATTCGACTATTAGTACTACGATTCGAATTACTTGGATAAAAAAACACAAATTGAAGATAAAAATCAGCCGGTGCCATTTGGTAAACAAGTTTAGTTTTGCATCCGGTGAATAAGAAAAAAATCATAAACGATCCAATCTACGGCTTTGTTTCCATTGAAGACGGCCTGGTATTTGATCTGGTTCAGCATCCGTACTTTCAGCGGTTGCGACGTATTAAACAACTCGGATTAACCAATTTGGTATATCCTGGAGCCAATCACACACGATTTCATCATGCTCTGGGGGCCATGCACCTAATGGGAAAAGCGATCAAAGTGCTTCAATCAAAGGGCATTGAAATTACCAAAGAGGAAGAGACTTCTGCACTCATTGCCATTTTGTTGCACGACATTGGACATGGGCCTTTCAGCCATGTAATGGAACACGCTTTTATAGAAGGAATTGCACATGAGGAGGTTTCATTGGCCTTTATGAAAAAACTCAATGTTGAGTTTAAAGGGCAACTCACCATAGCCATTGAAATCTTTACAAATACGTACAAAAAGAAGTTCCTCCACCAACTGGTTTCAAGCCAACTCGACGTAGACCGGCTGGATTACCTTACCCGTGATAGTTTCTATACCGGGGTTTCGGAAGGCATTGTTGGTTTAGAGCGTATTATTCAAATGCTGAATGTCGAAAACGATCAATTGGTCATCGACGAGAAAGGAATCTACTCCGTAGAAAAGTTCATTGTAGCACGTCGGTTAATGTATTGGCAGGTTTACTTGCACAAGACCACAATAGGTGCCGATTGTATCCTTCAAAATGCCCTAAAAAGAGCGAAACACCTTCGAATGGATGGGCAACAACTGTTCAGCACACCTTCACTGGATTATTTCTTACAAAACAAGGTAACGGGCGACAATGTACGTGAGTCGACGGAGGTATTGCACCTGTTTAGCCAACTTGACGATTTAGACATCATAACGTGTTTGAAAGCCTGGCAGCATCACGATGATCGGGTCCTGGCCTTCCTGAGCGACAGTCTGATCAACCGTAACCTACCGAAGATTACCATTCAAAACGAAGAAATTCCACTCGACTACTGGCAAAATACCATCAACGAAGTTCGGGAGAAGTTCGACATGTCGTCTTCGGAAGCAGAATACATGGTAACCATAGGAAAATTACATAATTCGGCATATCATTCATCGAAAGAAGAAATTGTTATACGCAAGAAAGACGGGCAGTTGATCGACTTGGCTCAGGCCTCTCAGAATTACAATTTCGTGAGTGCCAACAGCGTGGCTACCAAGTATTTCGTTTGTCGGCCAAAATAGTTTTACTTTTGCAAAAAATAGAAGAGTTTGAGAAGTCTTTTAGTAGCCGAATTGACCGATTTTCTTGAAGGAGAATTGTCTGGCACCACCACTGAAACGTTCACCGGAGTATCGAAAATCGACCAGTCGATTCCAGGGTCTTTGTCCTTTCTGGCTAACGATAAGTATGAAGAACACATTTATACTACTTCCGCTACTGTGGTTCTGGTAAAAAAGGACTTCACCCCTCAAAAAGAACTTGATAAAACCCTGATTCGGGTTGAGGATCCGTACCTCGCTTTTTGCAAGGTGTTGAACAAATATTTCAATCCGGCCATTGCAAAGTCGGGTGTTGAACCCGGGGCAGTGATCTCGGAGAAGTCAACACTGGGAACAAACGTTTATATTGGAGCCAATACCTATATCGACGAGAATTCGACCATTGGTAACAATGTTAAGATTTACCCCAATTGCCATATTGGTAGTGGTGTAACCATAGACGACAATTGCCTTATCTACGCCAATGTAAGCATATACAACGACAGCCAGATTGGAGAAAATACCATTATCCATTCCGGGGCGGTAATTGGCAGTGATGGCTTTGGGCATGCACCGCAGAAAGATGGATCGTATGTAAAGATCCCTCAGATTGGAAATGTAGTAATCGGGAAGAACGTGGAAATTGGTTCCAACTGTTCGATTGATCGTGCCACTATGGGCAGTACGGTAATTCACGATGGTGTACGACTGGATAACCTGATTCAGGTTGCCCATAACGTAGAGATTGGTGCCCATACCGTAATTGCATCACAGTCGGGCATTTCGGGTAGTACCACACTTGGTCCTAACTGCGTAGTTGGTGGTCAGGTTGGTTTTGCTGGCCATATTACCATTGCTAAAGGAACCAAGATTGGTGCTCAAAGCGGACTTGGAAGATCGGTTACAGAAGAAAATACACGCCTGTTTGGCAGTCCGGTTCAACCGTTGAAAGACGAAATGAGAAGTCAGATCGTGTTCCGTGAACTGCCACAGTTAAAAGAAAAAGTAGAACAATTAGAAAAAGTCATAAACGAAAAGAATGAAGGTTGATATGGAGAAGATGCAGACTACAATTAAGGAGTCGTTCACGATTTCTGGCACTGGTTTGCACACGGGAAAGGCAGTAAACATGACGTTTTTGCCAGCAGAGGAAGATCACGGATATAAGTTTCAGCGAATCGATCTTGAAGGGCAGCCTATTGTTGATGCTCTTGTAGACCATGTAGTAGATATATCGCGTGGAACAACGCTTGAGCAAAACGGTGCACGCATTAGTACGGTTGAGCACGTTTTGGCGGCACTAGCCGGATTAGAGATTGACAACGTACTCATTCAACTTGACGCGGTTGAAACACCCATTATGGACGGTAGTTCTGCTCCGTTCGTAGAGAAGTTGAAGCAAGTAGGAATAAAAGAACAAACAAAGGAACGCGAGTATTTCGAAGTTCCTTACAATATATCTTTTGAAGAACCCGAACGAGGTGTTGAAATGGTGGCCATGCCGTTGGACGACTATCGTCTTACCGTTATGATCGACTATAATTCGCCCGTATTGGGAAGTCAACACGCCTCCATCAGCGACTTGAGTGAATTTGATGCGGAAATTTCAAGTTGCCGAACGTTTTGTTTCCTTCACGAATTAGAAATGTTGGTAGACAACAACCTAATTAAAGGAGGAGACCTGAACAATGCGATTGTTATCGTTGATCGGGTTATTCAGGATGAGGAGTTGGAACAATTAGCCAAGCTTTTTAACCGACCAAAAGTGGAGGTGAAAAAAGAAGGTATTTTAAACAATGTTGAATTGAGGTTTCAGAATGAACCGGCACGTCACAAACTGTTAGACATGATCGGAGACCTGGCCTTAATTGGAACACCACTTAAAGCTCAGATTATGGCTGCAAGACCAGGACATGCGGCAAACGTTGAGTTTGCCAAAAAGATTAAGAAAATCATCGAAAAGACAAAAAAAGAACAACAACGCATGCAAGGTGTACCGGAGTATGACCCAAACAAGGAACCTATTTTCAATTATCAACAAATTGAAAAGATACTTCCCCACTCCTTCCCTTTTATGCTGGTAGATAAGGTTATTGAAATCAATGAGAATTCGATTGTTGGTGTCAAAAACATTACCGGAGATCAGTACTTTTTTCAGGGACACTTCCAGGGAGAGCCTCTTATGCCCGGTGTTTTGCAACTAGAAGCAATGGCACAGGCGGGTGGAGTTTTAGTACTTCACGATAAGGAAGATCCTTCTAAATGGAGTACCTATTTCGTTAAGATCGAAAATGCCAAGTTCAAAGGCAAGGTAGTTCCTGGAGATTCACTGCTGATCAAGATGGAGCTTCGGGCTCCAATCCGAAGAGGTTTGTGCTTAATGCATGGGGAAGCCTATGTGGGAAGCAAGTTGGTATGTGAAGCCGAGATGATGGCCCAAATTGTCGAAAATAAATAAGCGTTACTCAAAATGATACAGCCGTTAGCCTACGTCAACCCCGAAGCTAAAATTGCTAATAATGTAGTAGTAGAGCCCTTTGTTACCATTCACAAAAATGTGGAGATTGGCGAAGGTTCATGGATTGGTTCGAATGTAACCATCATGGAAGGTGCTAAAATTGGTAAAAACTGTCGCATTTTCCCAGGTGCGGTGATTTCGGCAATTCCACAAGACTTAAAGTTTGATGGAGAAGACTCCGTGGTGGAAATTGGCGACAATGTTACGATTCGTGAGTGTGTAACCATAAACCGAGGTACGAAAGCCTCCGGTTCTACCCGGGTGGGTAACAACTGTTTGATTATGGCTTATGTGCACATTGCCCACGATTGTATTGTTGGCGACAACGTTGTGTTGGCTAATGCAGTTCAGCTGGCAGGTCATGTAGAGATCGGTGATAACGCAATTCTTGGTGGACTTTCAGCGGTACACCAATTCGTAAAGATCGGGCCCCATGTAATGGTGTCGGGTGGATCGTTGGTACGAAAAGACGTACCCCCTTATACAAAGGCGGCTCGTGAACCTCTCTCCTATGAAGGTGTAAATTCAATTGGGCTGCGTCGTAGAGGTTTTGAGTCAGAAAAAATTGCTGAGATACAAGAGATCTATCGAATGTTGTATCTAAGAGGTCTTAACAACGCCAAGGCCCTTGCGAAAATTGAGGCGGAGATGCCTGCCACGAAGGAGCGAGATGAAATTATTAGTTTCATTAAGAGTTCCGACCGCGGTATTATGAAGGGATTCTTGTCTCGTTAATATGCCTATTGAAATTGCTGTAGAAGGAGTCTCTAAACGATTCAAAAAAGATTGGATATTTCGGGGTGTTGAGCATCGCTTTGCACAAGGAAGCAAAACAGCCGTTTTAGGTAGAAACGGTAGTGGAAAATCAACTTTTCTCAAACTATTAACCGGTTATGTAGGCCTTTCTGAAGGTCTGGTTCAATGGACATTAAATGATGAAGCCCTGGATATGGCAAAATGGCACCACCACTTTTCCTATTGTGCCCCCTACCTGGAACTCATAGAAGAATACAGCCTGGAGGAAAGCCTCCGATTTCACTTTGATTTAAAACCCCTTCGAAAAGAAATAACACTGGCCAGCGTTCTCGAAGATTCGGGTTTGGCTGCCCATATGAAAAAACCAGTTGGTCTGTTTTCAAGCGGTATGAAGCAACGTCTCAAGCTAATTCTGGCCCTTTGCTCTGATGTAGACGTATACTTTCTTGACGAACCATGCTCCAACCTGGATGAGGCCGGTATAGCCTGGTACCAGACCATGGTTGAATCGGTGAGTCAGGATAAGAGCCTTATTGTTGCGAGTAACAGCAAGGTCGAATATTATTTCTGTGATCAGCAAATAGACATCCAGGGGTACAGGCCTACTTCATAAGCCCTTTTACATCGAGAAACACCTCCCAATACGTATCCTTATCCATGGAATCCCAATGGATGATCATGCGTCTGTACTGATACGTTTGAAACTGGCAGAATAAAACCAACACCAAAAGTACTGAGATGGTTGTACGTTTTAACCACTTGACTTTTATAGCGTTTAACAGGAAAGCCAGTGGTATGGCAAAAACAAACATATAGTCGAGATAAACCCGCGACGAAAAGCTTCCACCGTAATACCAATTCCACCAACTGCTAAGAATGTAGGTTAGCAAGCCAAAGAAAACCAAACTTCCCAGGGCTTGCCACACATTGACCCTTGCCCATGGCCATATGCCTAAAAGAGCAATCAAGGTGATGGGTGTATAAATGAACAACCCTTTTTTGTAACTAAAGAGGATATTGAAAATCTCTGGGCTGGCAAAATTAAAGCCCTCTTCCTCATACGAATAGATCAAATAATGGTCCGTTTGAATCTTATAAACCACCAATTGAAGAGCAACCACGGCCAATGCCAGTAGCACTCCGGTAATCAGACTGGGTTTCTTAAACAGCTCAACAAACGCCTTCCAGAAACTCCGTAGATTGGGAAACAGAAAAGGTATGCAGGCCAGTATGATGCCATTTGCCGGTCGGATAAGTACAATTAACCCCACCAATAAACCCGTTAGAATCATAGACAGTTTACCAGTTTTACTCCATTTTAGGACCAACCAGACAAACCATGAAATGAAAAAGACGGAATATACGTGCGATACGGCAGGCTCACTTACCACATAGTAGTACCAGTTGGTGCCAAACACCAAAACGGGTAACACCAGTGCTATAACGCCCTTTTGAATACCAAAGAACTCCAGGATCTTAACAAGGATCAGCAAACTCAGTAGCAGAAATACAATCGCCGCTATGCTTATGGAGACGTTATATGGCTTGGAATATCCATCCGCCGGATAGTCTGAGTTTTTTGCGTACACATGCGCCCCCAGAAAGAAAGGCATCATGGGAATAGCGGTACCACAGTAGTATTTATTCAGGGTTTTACCGTTGTATTGCTTACGGTAGTCGTAAATAAAATTGGGATTGAAGTATTTACCGGCTTCCAACGAATCATAGAAACCAAAGTTGAGGTCATCGTAGATAAAAACAGCGGGCAAATGGGCATAATACCCCTTTCCATCCGCTTTAATGATACCAACGTGGTGGTCTCCGCTCCACATAATGTTTGCCGCCGACCATACGACCAGCGTCATAATCAAGGCAATGGAGGCGTAGATCGCGCGCATGGAGGCTTATTTACTCCAAAGGTTGTATTTGGCTATACACCAAAGTGCTCTAAAGCCGTCTTTCCAACCGATTTTCTTCCCGTCTTCATACGTTCTGCCGTAATACGAGATACCAATTTCATAGATACGTACCTTGGGAATACGAGATATCTTGGCCGTCACTTCAGGTTCAAAACCAAATCGCTTTTCCTTCAGGTTAAGCGATTGGATCATTTCGCGCTTAAATACCTTATAACACGTTTCCATGTCGGTGAGGTTTAGGTTGGTAAACGCGTTCGACAATAAGGTTAGAAACTTGTTTCCGATGGTGTGCCAGAAAAACAGGATTCGATGCGGCTTACCACCCATAAAACGAGAACCGTACACAACGTCGGCTTCTCCTTCTTCAAGCGGTTTGAGCAAATCGTTGTACTCAAACGGATCGTATTCGAGGTCGGCATCCTGAATCAGTACGTATTTACCCGTTGCTCCGGCAATACCGGTATGCAAAGCAGCTCCTTTCCCCTGGTTTACGGTGTGGTCCAGTAACCGGATGTCGAGGTTGGGATTCTCTGCTTTATAGCGTTGCACGGCATCAGAAGTGTCGTCTGATGAACAGTCGTTTACAATGATGATCTCTTTTTCAAGATTGTTCATCAATTCCACGTCCCGAACCTTGTCCAGAATGAGATGAATTGTTTTGCCCTCGTTATAGGCAGGAATTACAATGGAAACTGCGTTCTTTGTCATTTTGAAACGGCAAAGAAACACAATATGAACGAGAAATCAGGTAAGGCATTCAACGATTCAGATCACCTTGATCGACACCTGGTTTTTACCGACGACGGCTCCACTTCGCTGGAGATACCCGGAATGAGTGAAATGTATCACAGTCGCAAAGGAGCCATTAAAGAATCACAGCACGTTTACATAGAACACGGACTGCACCACGCAGACAATAAATCGATTCAGATTTTAGAGATTGGCATGGGAACAGGCCTGAATGTTTTTCTTACCTACCTCGACCTCGTAAAGAGTAGCGGAAGAACGTGTTGTTACCACAGTTTAGAGCCTTACCCGTTAAACGAGCAAGAATGGAGCAAACTGAACTACCACACCCTGCTCAATGCGGATGGCAAGCTTCTTGAAAAAATTCATTCTTCTGCCTGGGATACCGAAGTAGAACTGAATGAGCACTTTGTTTTGGTAAAGTATCGGGATTGGCTTGAGAACTTTGAGCCAGCTGTTTTGTACGACGTGATCTACTTCGATGCGTTTGCCCCAAACAAACAACAAAACCCCTGGCAGTTATCCAACGTTCAGAAGTGCTATGACGCCTTAAACAAAGGAGGTGTTTTGGTAACGTATTGCTCACAAGGCAAGTTTAAACGGAACCTGCAAGCCGTTGGTTTTAATGTAACCAACCCGGAGGGCCCAATGGGGAAGCGTGAGATTACGGTTGCCTTTAAATAGGGCACAAAAAAACCCGGACAAAACTGCCCGGGCTTTCGTTCGAAGTAATTGGTTATTACTTAATTGTAAATTTCTTAGTTGCGGTGAAATCACCAGCAGTAATGGTGTAAAGGTAGATACCCTGGTTTAAGTTAGCAGTGCTAAATACCTCAGTATGCTCACCCGCTGGAAGAGAAGCAGAAACGCTTCCTACACTCTTACCTACTAGGTCTACAACCTCAATAGTTACATCTTCTTGCTCACCAAGTGTAAATGGAATATTTACTTCAGAGTTGCTTCCTGCTGGGTTTGGATATGCATTACCTAATCCGTAACCGTTTGAAGTCAATTCTTCAACTCCAACATTGTCAGAAGCCAATTTGAAAGCAGCGTAGATGTGTTGTCTGTCAACAACCCCTGGTGGGTTGTAAGGGAAGTACCACTCACCATTGTTGTAACGTTGGTTAACAAAGGCAAATACACCGTGAGACATAGTTGTATCCTGAAGGAATGCTGGGCTAGCAGCAGTACCTTGTCTGATCAATAAAGGCATGAAGGAGTTTACTTTAGTTTTCCCCTGGATCAAAGAATCGTTTACGATGGTGTCACCGAACGAGTAGCTCATACCGTGAGTAAACTTGATGGTAAACGCCGTTAGTCCGTTACGGTTTGTTTCACCAAGACCTGTAGCTACAGCCATTACTCCGCTAAATGAGTTAATTGAAGTGCTGTAGAAGTTTTCAGTTGATTCCGAAATAGGAATCTTGATTTCGTTGGTAGCGTCCGGGCTACTATTTGTAGCTGGGTCGTACGTAGGAGCAGCAGATCGACCTTGGTTCGACTGCCATACCAAAGGAGCTACGTCATCGTTGTTGAAAAACTGAATAGTAACTGTATCTACTGAACCTGGGTTTGCATTGAAGTACTTGAAGAAGAACTGCAATGAATCTACCGTATATGCGTTGTGACGCGACAAAGGTGGTGTTTGTGGGATCAAAGCATAATGCTCACTCTTAGGGTCGAATACCTGACCTACACCAAATACACCGATGTGGCTTTTAGTTGGTGTACCATCGCCATCAAAAATCTGAACCGCGTTCGAATCGTTTGCGATTGAGTTTCCAGTGAAGTACGTATACGCCTCACCGTTTTCAGTAAGCGCGTTAATATAACTATACCATTCGCTAACCTCTAGTTTACCATGCTTTGACATCGCATCGTATGTAAATAATCGGAGTTCCTCACCTGTGACCTCCATTTTCTTACCAAACACCGCATCATCGATGTTCTGGTCTGCGCTAACCTGTCCGTTTGCCAACAATGCACTAGTAGCAACAAATCCGGTAGCAAAAACTTTAGTAAATAAACTTTTCATTAATTTTCCTTTATTGTTTTTTGCAAAAATATACTTTACTTCAAATGTACGGAAGAAAATCATCGACACATGTCAGAATGCCGTAAACGTTGCATTTAATCTATGTCACCTTGCATGGGCCGAATCAGAATTTCTTCAACAACCGCCTCTCGTGGAAGGGAATAGGTGGAATACACCATAGAAGCCAGTGAATCTGCATCGATAAACCGTGAGGCAGGAAGCTCTGTTCCTTTCCAAGAATTGGTTAGCGTAGCTCCCGGTAACACAGCCGTAACCTTTACTTCATCTTCTTTGAGTTCCTCTCTCAACACCTTGGTAAGTCCTAACTGCGCATACTTCGATATAGAGTATGAACCTCCATTTATATAAGGTGTGATACTCGCTACTGAACAAATGTTGAACAAATGTCCCTTCGATGACTGTTTTAAATAAGGTATGGCCAACCGGCTAAAGTGATACGATGCGTTCAGGTTAGTTTCCATGGTAGCGGTAAATGTTTCCTCATCTTCTTCCTGAATCTTGCCTGGAATAAAAATACCCGCATTGTTCACCAAAACATCTACCCCATTCAGCTTTTCAACGACGTTAGAAAAGAACTCCTTAATCGACGAAAGTTCTCGTACATTACACGATGCCACATAATGCGGTACACCAATTTGGTTGAGCTCCTGAACAAGTAGGTCGATCTTCTCTTTATCTCTTCCACATATTGCAACGGCATATCCTTCTCTGGCAAATCGCAGTGCGATGGCCTTACCAATACCTCGGGTCCCCCCAGTAACCAAAACTGTTTTCCTATCCATTATTATGCGCTTTATATCCACATTTTGGGCAAATCTAGTTGAATAAATCTTTGCTCTTGTTTTAAACCGATATATTTACCGCTGCAAAATAAACATGCAGATATTTAATCACTTTGGCAGCTACTTATTGTTCCTGCGGCGGATGATATCAAGGCCCGAGAAACTCTCGGTTTATTGGGAGCGGACCTTGCTGGAAATGAAGAATATAGGTGCTGGCTCTCTTGCCATTGTTGCTATTATTGCAGTATTTCAAGGAGCGGTAACCACGCTTCAGATTGCCTATCAGTTAGTAAGCCCCCTTGTAGCAAATCCCGTTATTGGTTCAATTGTAAGCGACTCCTCTATGTTGGAGCTTGCCCCTACCATCACGTGTTTGGTTCTCGCCGGAAAAGTTGGTTCTCACATTGCTTCGGAAATCGGTACCATGAAGGTGAGCGAGCAAATTGATGCGCTGGACATTATGGGCATAAATGCACCGGCATTTGTTGCTCTACCTAAGATCATTGCCGGGGTTATAATGGTACCTTGCCTCATTATTATCTCCATTTTTTTAAGTAATCTCGGTGGTATTCTTGCGGGACATGCCAGCGGCATTCTTACTCCGGATGAATTTATACAAGGTGCTCGTGAGAGTTTCTTACCGTTTAACCTTGCGTTTTCGCTTATCAAGGCATTTGTATATGCCTTCATAATAACCTCCGTATCGTCGTTTCACGGCTATAAAACGGAAGGAGGAGCACTGGAAGTTGGTCACAGCAGTACGCGGGCAGTAGTGTATAGCGCCGTACTCATACTTTTCTCGGATTACTTACTTACTCAATTACTTCTATAGTCTGATGATCGAATTGGTAGATATTCATAAATCGTTTGACGGTGTGGAAGTATTAAAAGGTATTTCTACCCGATTTGAACCCGGACAAACCAATCTCATTATTGGTGCCAGTGGTGGTGGTAAAAGTGTACTAATGAAAAGCATGGTAGGCTTGCTTACACCCACCAGCGGAAAAGTGGTATACGACGGAAGAAATTTTCACAGCCTTGACTATAAGGAAATTCGGCATGTTCGACGCGAAATTGGAATGCTGTTTCAGGGAAATGCATTGTTCGACAGTTATACCGTAGAGGAAAACATCGAA
Source organism: Bacteroidia bacterium (assembly GCA_017640445.1). Lineage (GTDB taxonomy): Bacteria > Bacteroidota > Bacteroidia > NS11-12g > UBA9320 > UBA987. Next base: position 65,569 of record JAEPQQ010000006.1, read on the forward strand.
TTTCCGCTAAAGATGTTTACCGACATGACCAAAGCCGAGCGTGTAGATCGTGTCAATTTCTGTCTTGAGCAGGTTCATCTCGAAGGCATCAACGCAAAATACCCGGCCGAAATTAGCGGTGGAATGAAAAAGCGGGTTGGAATTGCACGAGCCATTGCTCTCGACATTAAGTACCTGTTCTGTGATGAGCCGAATTCGGGCCTCGACCCTATCACCTCCAGGGTGATTGACGAACTACTTCGTGAAATTACCTATGAATTCAACATGACCACCATCATCAATACCCACGACATGAAAACGGTGTTCGACATTGGTGATCACGTGGTATTTATTTACGAAGGAAAAAAGTGGTGGGAAGGAAAAAAAGAAGACGTACGTAAGTCAGACAATAAAGAACTCAAGGCATTCATCAATGCCTCATATTTTGAATAATTAGAACAAATGAAACGTTTAATAACTCGTAGTTTTAAAATTGTGTTGGTTGCAGCAACCGCCCTCTTAATGGCATTTACCCCTTCTAAAAAGGAAGAAGGTATCTACCCATTGGCTCAATTAGGAAGCTTAGACCTTTCGAAGGCCGGGTTGGAAATTGCACAATCGGATATTTATGAACCAGGCAAAGTTGGTCTTACCAACGCATTGGTTCGTTTAGGAGGTTGTACCGGGTCGTTCATTTCGGAAAAAGGACTGATCATTACCAATCATCACTGCGTTTTTGGGGCTGTAGCATCTGCTAGTACGCCAGAAAATAATTATCTCGACAATGGGTTTTATGCTAAAAACGAGTCGGAGGAGATTAAGACCTCTCTCCCATGCCGCATTACCTTGTCGTTCGACGACGTAAGTGACCGGGTACTGGAAGGTGTAAACGCGTCGGATGCACCGGAAGTGCAGCAAGCAACAATCGAGAAAAACCTGGAGGCTGTTACTAAGGAAGAACAAGCCAAACACCCGGAGTTAAAGATCGAGATATCAGAAATGTTTGTTGGCAAGTACTACACGTTGTTTCGCTATAAAATGCTTGATGATGTTCGGTTGGTATACGTACCACCAAAGGCCGTAGGTAAATTTGGAGGTGAAACCGACAACTGGGTGTGGCCACGACACAACGGTGATTTCAGTATAGTTCGTGCCTATGAGAATGGTAAGCCATACGTACCGGAAAAGCACCTAAAAATTGATGTTAACGGTACCAAGGAAAACGACTTTGTGTTCATACTGGGTTATCCGGGCAGAACCTATCGCCATGCACCGGCACAGTTTCTCACCTATCAGAACGATCATTTACTACCTGTAATATCATCATGGTTTGATGAGCGAATTGACCTGCTTAAACAAGACGCTAAAGGCGATCCGGCAAAGCAACTCCGATATGCAAGTACGCTGGCTTCCTTGAGCAACACAACCAAGAACTTTAAAGGTAAAATGCAAGGCTTCCGAAGAACCAATATTCTGGAGCAGCGATACTCCGAACAGGACAAGTTGGAGGCGTATATAGTAAAGACACGACACGGTCTTGAATACAAGGATGTTATCCCAAGAATTCGTGAGCTATACAAGGAGAAAAATGCCATGGCAGATGATTTCATTTTGCTTAATCAAATGCACTCGGCTTCGGGCATGTTCCACACAGCACATATGCGCAATGTGTTAAATGCAGAATACATGGCTACCGACAAGGCAAACCGAAAAGCGTGGTTAGAAGAGTCGGGTGAAATTGCGGCCAATGTGAAGTCGCGATACCGTTTTATTTCGGTTGAAATGGACAAAAAGCTGTTCAGTTCGCTTTTGTACCGGGTTTACAGCACGGGCAATGGACGGACCGACGAAGTAATGAAATACCTTGGGTTAACCAACCCATCAAAGAAAGATGTGTATGAAGCTATTTCCAAAATCTGGGAATCGAGTAAATATGCACAGCGTGATAAAATGACCAACCTTATTGACGCCAAGTTCTCTAAGTTCTTGCAATTGAAGGACCCCATTCAGGACATCGCACGTATGTTGGCGCCACACACTGAGGTAATGGGCGATCGATGGGGTAAAATTGAAACCGAACTAAATACACTTTTGCCTCGATTGGCTGAGTTAAAGCAGAGTTTCTATGGCGGTACTTTTGTTCCAGATGCCAATTCAACCTTACGTCTTACCTATGGTTATGTTAAAGGATACAGTCCAAGTGATGGCGTATACAACGATCCGTTTACAACACTTGACGGAATCATTGAAAAGGCAACAACCACCGGCGATTACTACATGCCCGAAAACATTCTGGAGAAGTATAAGACGGTGCACGCCAACGATAACCTAAAGCACCCTGAAAAGGGTCAGGTAGTGGTTGGAGTATTGTACAACCTTGACACCACCGGTGGAAACAGTGGAAGTCCTATTCTAAATGCACGTGGTGAATTAGTTGGGGTGAACTTTGACCGCGCCTTCTCTGCAACCATCAATGATTTTGAGTGGAATGAGTCGTACAGTCGATCTATTGGGGTTGATATTCGCTACGTATTATACGTAATGAAGTATGTCAATCATGCTGACGCTGTTCTCGACGAATTGGGAATCGACCTATAGTTTCCAACGAAAAGTCGATCCCCTCTCCCATTGTTATTATTCAAGTACAATAAGCTTGAAGGTATAGCGGTTTGTATTCGTTAAAGCTACCAACGAGTATAACCCAGGCTTTACGTTAGAAACGTCTAAGCTACTTAGAGTTTGATCAACGGGTACTGAAACCTGTCTGCCCATTGCATCCATTAAAAACACATCAACAATCGGTGCAGGGTCGTTGGTGTTAATTCTAACCATGTGGTTAGCCGGGTTCGGATGGATCATTGCCCAGAAACCAGTCTTTTCTATCGCATTAACACTCAACTTATCCGGGTGCACAACCTGTATGCTAAAACCATCGGCTTTTAGCAGATTACCGTCCTTGTTCATGCCCACCGAATCGCAATAAACCGACTTACAATTGGCATTACTTACCTCAAGACACACATCGTATTTTCCGAATTTGGCGTACACATGATCCGGGTATTGCTTATGGGCACTGTCGCCGTCTCCAAATTCCCAAACGTAATCCAGGTTGCTGCCAGTGCTTTGGTCAACCACCCAAACACCAAATTGGTGGAACGTATCTTTTACTGCATAAAACCTGGCATTACAAGCCATCGGGTTGATGGCCCTGCACAATGACAACTCGCAACCTCTTACGTCGTTCTTAACCTTAAGACATACATCGTACACTTTGTTTTGCTTGTATCCGTGTATAGGATTGATATCTACACTTGAATCTCCATCGCCAAACTTCCAAACCAAGCTTAATGAATCGCCTAGTTCAGGACCAAAGAGATGAAGGGTATCGTTGTTCACGTTGTAGTCGAATTGGATTTCGGGAAGAAGCTGCCCAAAGTCATAATTTTCCTCCGTGGCAAACGAATAACCAAAGTTGGTAGTATACACTGTTTTTAAGGTATAAGTGCCCTTCGCATAGGTATGTTTCACGCTATCACCTATTACGGTCTCGGTAGAATCTCCATCGCCCCAAACGTATTTGACGCTTGCGATGCTGTCGTAATTCGTAATAAGTACACCACAGCTGTTTCTCAACTCAACCGTGGACGTATTTTTGATTTCGATGGTGTGTTTGCAGTCGTTCGTAACATCAAACCGAATATCGGTTTCCTCAATCAGTGAAGATTTTTCAACGCCAATGGTTGAATATCTGAAACTTGCCTGAATCTCACTTCCGTTGCTGCTCACCGAGATAACTCGTCCGTTGAAGTACCCAGCTGTGTCTGGAACATGTTTGAAGCGAGCCAGCTTATTGTGCCAGTCATATACTGTGTCAATTTTATCCTTGGTATTTCGTTCATCCCAGTCAATCATCAGTTTGTCTTTAGAACCATTTGTGATCAAATCATACCAATCCCGATTTCGATCCCATAAATGAGTACCATTTAACTTCTCCCATTTACCATTTTCCTTGAATGACACATCACTAATTGCAGCTGTAGCGCTATATCCGTAATTAACTATTTTTTGATGCGCAACTGAGTCCACATAATCGACTTTATTCGAATCCAGGTAAAAGGCTTTTACATCAATGACTATGGTATCTGCATAGCCATTCGGTGCGCTTCCGAACAGATATTGACTTTTTTCCAAATTGCCTTCGCTCATGTTATGGACAAACACATGATGACGTTCTGGTGGAAATGAAAAGGTCTCACTTGAAAATGGCTCCGCATGACCTGCACGATCCTGTAACACAAAACAACTTATATGGTCTTCATAAAGGTTTGAATTCGAGTCGCTTAAGTAAGAATAAACCTTGTTCAGGTCTCTTTGAACAAATCGGAAATCACCGTTGGGAAGTTGACCAACCAGGCTCGTGTCTGCCGCGTGCTTAACCTTCTTGTCTTTCATTCGCAATTCAAAGGCCGATTCTATTAGTGAACTCATTCCAGTGGTATCAAAGAGCGTACTTACTGTTCCATCCCCAAATGACTGTATTAGTAGGCTATCACTAACCAAATCCGGGTCAATACCCTGGGCATGCATCCAACGATACGCTTCTCTGGGGAGTTTCTCACGTGCAATAACGGGATACACATTGTACGTTGATGTTACAATCGTTGTGGTATCAGGCTTGTGTATACCATCACCATCGACTCGTACCAACTCCGAACGATGGGATTTGCCCGTTGTATTTGGTATAAACTGATTTAACTTTTCTTCGTACCAGCTACCTCTTCCATAGACGTAAAAGCCAAATTCATTGGGTCTCTGATTTTTGTTTTTAAATCGAACCGTTACTGAATTACTGTCTTTATAATCAGGAACACCATCAATCAGATCAAACTGTAAGTCGAAAAGTGATGCCTGAAAACGATTGCCAATCAACACCGTATCAGCACATTTCTTAGCACTGCCGGTCTGGGAATACCCCAGAGAAGCTATGATTCCAATGTCTTTGGTAGTTGTTTTACCGAGCTTCAAATTCTCTGGAACACGGGCGTAAACCTCGTCAGGGAATCGACCGCAGAAATAGACATAAGAGCCCAAGTCTGTACCTAAAAGAGGTGTAGAACCTGCATGACCCGAAAGATCTAACCACTTGGGTTTGTTGTCTCCAGCCTCATAGGTGATCTTGTATTGGGGGTAAGTGACCCCATCGTTACCTCGAGCAAGATTGATGCGTATACCTGCTTCTCTCTTTTGTGGAAACATAGTTCCGTAGAACGGTGAAACCAAAACACTGGAGGCATTGGGAGTGCTATTTACAATGGGAATCGAGTCTATATCGAAACAGCCAGATTTGCTGGTAGCGGTCAGACTTGCCCAATATGGTTTCATAATAAAGTCATCAAACAGCTCTCGGTGTCTCTGAACGTCATTAGTATCTACCAATATGCGTTGATATATACCAGAAGAATTTACCTCTCCAGTAACCAGTGATACGTTCTTAGAATAGTAGAATTTATGGTAGATACTGTCCACCAACATGTATTTGTGCTTTGGTGTTGTATCTCTCGAATAATTACAATTACGTCCGACGTTAACACCGTTCTTGGTGTCCGTTGTACATTGCTCGGCATATTGATCACCAAAATTCCATAAATAAGAGACATCAAATTTGTCGGGATACGTTGAATTATTAGTAAAAAAAACGGTGTCGTAGGCATCACACTGAAACTGTTGATCCCAATGTACATTGTTGGGAAATCTGTTAATCAGTGCCCTTACCGCTGTGGCCTTTACAATAAATGTATCCCTCATGTTTGGGCATGTTGAATAACGAGCACGACTGTTAGCGATTACATAAGAGTCTTCAGAAGGAGGGTCGGCTTCAAACTGATTGGTGGTTTCAAATGGACCGGCCTTGCCAATTGGATGAATCGTCCATGTAGGTGGTTCAAATCGGAATTTACTCCCTTTATATTGAGCCAAGTCCGAAGTAAAAATGAGTTTTTTTGTACCACAACTGTTGGTATTAAGCAACTTAATCTTCATGGTACTTTTTACAAGGAGTTGAAACGCCGTCGTGTCTTTAAAGCCATTCTTTAGCTCTACCGTAAACTGTAGGTCGTACAAACCATCCTTTTTATACAAATGGCCGGGAATCCTTCCGTTTGAGTTCCCCCAATGGGCCGAGTTGTTCGAAGGACTTCCATTGATTACAGCGCCATCTCCAAAATCCCAACGAAACGACTTTACGCTGTCAAGTGGGAACGTACTGGAATTAGATAATCCAACCGGGTATTCCTTACACACTGCTACCCCATGCCCTATTCGAAGATCAGGAGCCTGACCACATTGGGCAAATGCGCTTCCGTCGAATAACAGCAATAGGGTAATGGACAGAAGCATGGTTCTTGAAAATAGATAAACCGTCCTCAGTATTGAGAAGGAAAGTTTGGTGTTCATAATTGTTCGTCTTAGTTGCAGTGCAAATTTCAACTTTTTAAACAACTTGAAAGAGAGGCGGTTAATTCCTGACTATTTCCAATATGCCTGAAAAAAGGGGCATCAAGGGAGTTTAACCAACTTAACTAACTGATTATCAAATCGAAATATGTAGACACCTTGCTTTATATGACGGAGGTCGTACTCCCTCATAATAAGCCCATTTCTTGCCGTTCTCTTTATCAAACGTACCGAATACTGTCTCCCAGAGACATCCACGAGTTGGTCAATTGCCATAGAGGTATAAACCCTTGTGGAAGCAGGATTCGGATATAGCAAGACGGTTGGCTCCGGCTTCGAAACCAGTTGCACCGAGCTGGTACTGTCTATGTTAGATTCACGAGCTCCAATATCAGGAGCACGACCTTTGAAGTCGTAGAACCCATGAACCACCTCACCATTTTCGATAAGTCTGCTTGTGCTAATCAATGCAAAGTCATCATGTGCTTCGTCAACAAACTGTGGATCCAATTGTAGTGCATTTTGAACCCGGATCGAGGTTGTATTCATGGCTCCGGACCACTTAGCCATTAACGAATCGAGATCAAAAACATCTTCACAATTATATTGTCCATGCACCTCTTTTATCTCCAAAAGTGGCTGATTTCCTGAATAGTAACAATCTGAAGCAGAGCTAAACTGGAAGTTGGTGTCCAGTTGTCCAGGGCTTTGGTAAACCCCATTGTTAAAGAACAGTGTGTTGGATGGGTTATAAAAGATGTTGTTTCTGAAGTCAATGTGTTTCCATTCGTCGTCCCACAAGTACTGCACGAAAGAATTACTATCCGTGCTGTGAAAAGTATTATTGACAAAATGAAGCCTGGACGCATCTGGCACCACATCACCAATATTTGATTTTATTCCAACGCCCTGAGAACGATATTGAGAAGGTGGTTCGCATCGAACCAAATAAGTGTCGTCCTTTGTGTTTCGCCGGCTGATAGTATGGTGAATTGTGTTTCGGTAAAAATATGCGGGTCCAAGCCTTGGAGGAGCTATGGATATGGAAGAAACATTACTATCCAGAACGTTACCCCACACTTTCAGGTTGGAGAATAACCCGTCAAATTCAACGCCATCGAAACAGTTGGAGACACTGTTTTGGTAAAAGTCCATGTTATAAATACCTGTGGTCAATGTTCTGAAACCTATTCCATCTCCAATTCCCTGTATTATGTTGTATCGATAGACTACGTTTTGCGACCCATTGGCTCCCTCGCTGTAATGAATACCAGCATTTTCCAGAGATCGTCCCATACTGGTTGGGTACAGTTGATTCTGATTCGAAACCGTTTTTTTGATCATGGCGTGACTCCAATCGCCAATGTTGTCGAGAAACGTACAATGTTGTACGGTAAGATTGCTGCACCCGCCCTGAAACTGAAGCGGAACATCGTTGAATCGGAATTCACAACTGTCAAGCACCACCTCATTGCAGTTCCGAATGCCGAGGCAATTGGCAACATAGCCACCACTGAGGTCAACACGACTTTTACCAAAGTGTTGAAACACAAGGCCTTTTATTCTCAGAAATACGTTTTTCCCATTGCCCTGGATTGTTAATCCCCGAAATTGGGATGATAAGATGACTTCCGCGGTATCCGGGTCGACCCCCTCCCTGGTTTTGAGATAAATACTATTGGCATTACGACAAAAACCGTCACTTCCAAAATTAAGTGCCGTAAGGTGATAATTACCGAGAAATGCGTTTGAACCAACCGTGGAATATGGATACAGACGTTGATTATTAAGAACCATCAAGTTGGTGTAAGCCACCTCTGATGGAAGTGTGGCACTATACATGAGTGAGTCTCCTGTGTTTTGTTTCCAGTTAAGCTTACTGTAATAGCCACCATCGATCACAGGTCGGGCGTTGGGGGCTGCCCGAATGATAATCGGCTGTTTATCATCACAATCCACATAAAGATTGAGCGTCATATCGCCCGCAGGGTATGATCCACCTTTCAAAAGCACGGTTGACCCGCAACTCAATCCAGATTTAAGTAACGTCTTGAGATCACCAGGCGTTGATTCGGTATAGGCGGTGCCACTTCCATCCGGGCTTACCCAAAAAACATGGGTAGTTGGAGGAAAATAGGGCTCAGTTCGTGTTACAAACGATTGTTCCTGAATAATTAAACTGTCCAGTACCGGCGTCTGGTCAATAATAACACCCCGGACAAAATACTTTGTTTCAGGCTCCAGGTGAAACAGACTGGTTCGAAATGAGACGGTGTTACCATACTCGGTCAGGTCGGCTTCAAACGCCTTTAACCAAGTTGTTTGTCCGTCCTGTCGGTACTCCACTTTACATTCGGAGGAAAGGTCTGAATCCCAGGAGGCAGGCAGATCTATTCGAATGGCTGCAGAATGATAATTGGCCGAACACGTTGTGACCTGTGCGTTTAACAGAGTCGTATAGGTGGCCGTTAAGCCCGTTAACAAAAATCGTATGTTACACCAACGAATCACCAGATGCACGAATTTAGTAAATATGTGATGGAGGTAATGGTTCATCTGGTCGTCGAAAATTTATGTTCCTGTGTCTAATGCTCTTCCACTACTCATATTAAGGTGTATTTTCGCAACCGATTTAAAAATTAGATCACTATCTCAATAAAATATCGTAAAAAATGAAGAGAATTTACTTGTTGTTGGCCCTTGTTTTTGTTGGGTTCGGCATGAAAGCAAAAGCCGATGAAGGCATGTGGCTTCCACATTTGATTCAAGGTCAAACCTACGACGAAATGGTTCGCCTTGGTATCAAACTTACTCCAGAACAGATTTATGACGTAAACAATTCGAGTCTGAAAGACGCTATTGTACGACTTGGCGGTGGTTTTTGTACCGGTGAGATGATTTCTGCTGAGGGCTTGATGTTGACAAACCACCACTGTGGTTTTAGCGCTATTCAGAGCCTTTCAAGTGTTGATCACGACTACCTTCAGGATGGTTTCTGGGCAATGAAACGAAGCGACGAGCTTGCTGCTGGTTTCTCTGTTTCTTTTCTTGTAAAGATCGTAGACGTTACAGACAAGGTAACCGAAGGCTTAACAGAAAGCATGAGCGCTCAAAGTCGTTCAGAAAAAATTCGTGGCCGATACAAAGATATTACCAAGGAATACGACGATAAAGATGCCTACATCAGTTCAACCGTTAAGTCGTTTTACGAAGGCAACAAATACTATGTTTTTGTATACCAAACGTACCCAGATGTTCGATTGGTAGGAGCTCCTCCACAATCACTGGGTAAATATGGTGGTGATACGGATAACTGGATGTGGCCACGACACACATGTGACTTCTCCATGTTCCGAATTTACGCTGGTAAAGACAACAAACCGGCTGAGTACAGCACAGACAACGTACCTTATAAGCCTAAACACCACCTTCCTGTTTCAATGAAAGGTGTTGAAAAAGACGATTACGCCATGATCTTTGGTTACCCAGGCAGCACCGACCGTTACCTTACTTCGTACGGTGTAAAGTTTGCTACAGATGTTGACCAACCTTCACGGGTAAAAGTAAGACGAGCTAAGCTTGACATCTACGAGAAGTACATGACTCAGGATCAGGCTACCCGAATTGCATACGCTGCAAAACACGCTCAGGTTAGTAACTACTGGAAATACTTCATTGGTCAAACCAAGGGTCTTAAGCGATTAAATGTATACGGTAAGAAGAAAAGTGAGGAGACTGCTTTCAATACCTGGGCTACAGCTGATGCCGATCGTAAGAAACTATACGGAGACGTAATCAACTTGTACGAAAAAGGATTCCAAACCAAGCATAAGTACCAATTGTCTCAAACCTACATCAACGAAGCCATTTTCGGGATCGAATCAATCGCTTACGCTGCTGGTTTTAGAGGTCTTGCTTACAGCGAATCTGACGAAGACATCGCTGCTGCTGCGGCTGCATTGGCCATGGAAGCACCTGGCCACTTTAAAGATTTCCGAAGAGCCATTGACGAAGAGGTTTGCGCTGAAATGTTGATGCACTTCTACCAGGACATTCCAGTTGACCAACAACCTGCCGACTTCGTAAAAATGGTTACTAAGTCGAAAGGAGACTTCAAGAAAATTGCGGCGAAATTGTTCAAGAAATCAATTATGGCAGACCAAGAAAAAGTAATGGCTTTCCTTGCCAAGCCAAATGTTAAGAAGCTTGAAAAAGACCCGATTTACAACATGATGAACACGTTCCTTGTGAACTACCTTGTAAACGTACGACCAGCAATGGCTGAGGCCAATGAGTCGTTGAACAAGGCGAAACGTCTCTATGTTAAAGGTTTGATGGAAATGAACCCGGATCACCGATATGCATCGGACGCCAACAGTACAATGCGTGTAACCTATGGAAAGGTATTGGACTACTTCCCTGCTGACGCAGTTCACTACAGCCACTTCACCACTATGGATGGAGTAATGGAAAAATACGTTCCTGGCGATTTGGAGTTTGACCTTCCAAAACGATTTATCGACCTGGCTGAGAAAAGAGAATATGGCAAGTACGCCGATAAGGACGGTGAGCTACACATTTGTTTCTTGTCGAACAACGACATTACAGGAGGTAACTCAGGTAGCCCGGTAATCAATGGCGAAGGTCATTTGATCGGTACCGCTTTCGACGGTAACTGGGAAGCAATGAGTGGTGATATCGCCTTCGAAGACCAACTACAACGTACCATCTCAGTAGACATTCGATACACCTTATGGGTGATCGATGTATTTGCTAAAGCTGGACATCTGGTTGACGAAATGACGATTATTAAATAAAGAAGATTTCTTCTTTCTAAAAGGGCTGGTGATTCATTCACCAGCCCTTTTTTATTGCATGTGCTTCAGCGCTTCTGCCAGGGATTCTACCGGTGCCTGACACGTATTGTTCTGGCACACATAAATCAATGTCTTACCCTTCTGATATCGGTGTTCGAAAACCGGTAGTTCATCACCGGTTTTACTTGCCATCACCAAGCTTCCAGGAAGGTACATAGAGTTTAACTCATTACGTAGCGTATGGCTCTCCTCTCCCACTATTACCACTTCGTTTACCACATGGCAATCATCCAATACAGCCAACATCCAATTGCTAAAACCTGAGCCGTAACTCGCTAATTTGGGCCCTATTTTAGCAATCATTTCCGACGCTTTATGTCCGTAGGATGCTTCGAGAAATAAGCGACTTAATTGAACCAGGTTCCTACACATGGTCGAATTGGAAGATGGTACAACGGAGTCAAAATAGTCGACGTTCTTCACCACCAGGTCGGCACTTGCGTGAGGAGTAAAATTGAAGAAGCCGGTATCTTCCACGTAAAAATGCGAAAGGGTATAGTCACAAAGTTGTTTGGCAATCCTGGCCCAAACCACATTTGACGTAGCTGTATACAGATCCAGAAACGCCCTGGCCGTCCATGCATAATCCTCGAGAAACCCAGATATGGTGCTAACACCTTGCTTGTGACTGTGCCACAAGCTGTGGTCGTCGTTCATTTGGTGATCAACAATGAATTCTCCTGCGTTCAACGCCATGGCTAAAAAGCGTTCGTTTTGAGTAGCGTTATATGTCGTTGTAAGACCACTGATCATCATGGCATTCCAACTGGTTAGCACTTTATCGTCGAGACCCGGTGGTACCCGGTTCTGACGTTGTTGGTATAATTTAGATTTCCATTGTGAGACATGTTGTTCCAGCTGAACGACATCAAGGCCATATTTTAACATTGTTTCACCGGGCTCCGACCTCAGCAGAATGTAGTTTCCCTCTTCCCAGTGGCCTTTTTCGTTTACGTTGTAGTACGATGAAAATGCGTCAAAATCATCGCCTAGTAAATCCTGAAGTTCTTTCTTCTGCCAGACGTAAAACCGCCCTTCAACTCCTTCACTATCCGCATCATATGCCGAGTAAAACCCGTTCCCAGGGGCAGTCAGTTCGTTGTTTACAAACCGGCAAGTTTCGTTTATAACCTGATAATACTCAGGGTTTTGATTTCTCTTGTATGCCTGAGCGTATACCTCGAGCAGCAAGGCATTGTCGTAGAGCATTTTTTCAAAGTGTGGAATTTTCCAGGCGTTATCGACCGTATATCGCGCAAAACCGCCACCAATTTGATCGTAAATTCCTCCACGAGCCATCTTGGTCAGGCTCAAATCAACGAACGACATTACCGGTTGATTTTCGAAATGATGGGCGTACCGCATAAGAAATAACAGGTTATTAGGGATCGGAAACTTGGGCGCCCCCTCGTTTCCACCGTTTTCATGGTCGAAGCGCTGGCTCCATTGCAAAACAGATGCATCTACTTGCTTTAGCAAGTTCTCGTTGGACGAAGAAAAACCGGCGGTATACTTGATTTCTGAGGTTTGTTGTATGCCGGCCAGTAGTTTTTGGGCATAGTCCTCAAGCTTCGGCTTATTCGTTCTGAATTCATGGTCGATTGTTTGCAACAGCTTCATCCAGTTCTCTTTCGGAAAGTATGTACCTGCATAGAATGGTCGGCCATCAGGAAAAGCAAAACAATTGAGTGGCCAACCACCTCTTCCCGTTATTAACTGAGCCGCATTCATGTACAACTGGTCCACATCCGGCCGTTCTTCACGATCCACTTTTATGCATACAAAGTTGGAATTCATTAAGGCTGCAACCTCTTCGTCTTCAAAACTTTCGTGTTCCATTACATGGCACCAATGACAGGCCGAATAACCAACTGAAACCAGAATTGGTTTCCCAATTCGTTTGGCCTCTTCCAAAACATCTTCGTTCCAGGGCTTCCAATCAACCGGATTGTACGCGTGCTGAAGCAGATACGGACTGGTTTCGCCAATTAATGCGTTTGGATTTGATTTCTTCTTTTCAACTGTCATGGCTTCAAGATTAGGTAATGAGAGTGAAATATTATGCGTAAAAACAAAATCATTATTCCCCTGATGCAACTTTTAGCGTTTAATTTTAGTCTATTTTTGGTATATGATAATAGGACTCAAACAATCACGGTTGGCGCTTTTGGTCGTTTTTATATCCTTAATCTCAAACTTAACCACTGCCCAAATCACCACAATTGGCGACAATACCTTTGGCAGTAACACGTTTGGGCCGATGGTATGTAGAACCGACTCGAACAACGCCTTTAGCCGACATGCTTTTATTTACCCAAGTGCCAGCCTGGGTGATCTTCAACACGGCGACACCATACGAAGAATTGAGTTCTATAAGTTTGGGTTCAACACCTATGCAGGTTCTCCAACGTTTAAAATGCACCTGAGTATGTCGGATACAGCCGACTTTGGTAATGACAATATTAAGAGTTGGTCCAATGAAGTTTCTGCCACCGGAACAGTAAAGGTTTTTGATGGTGGTATATCAACCATTGTTGACGCCACACAGGGTTACAAGGCCTTCGATTTCGATAGTTTGTTTGTGTTTGATACTACCAAAGGCAAGCATCTAAAAGTGTTTGTTGAGTTCACACAAACTACAAGACAACCAGCGGGAACAATTCCCAACTGGGCCTACGAAAGCGACATTTCTGTTCCTGCTTTTGTTTCTCAGAACGAAACCAAATACAACTTTAATTTTGGTACGGCACCTGACACGACTCGCTTCTCTCAGGTTAGAAAACCAAGTATTCGTATTTATCACCCGAGACACGACTCGACCATATCCATCGGAAACATCTATTGCCTTGGTGAGCTGGGAACGCTCATGAGCCCGATTGACACCATCCATGTGAGAATACGGAATACAGGTTACAAAAAGGTACGCAACCATGGAGTGGAGCTATCCATTATTGGGGCGAATACATTCAAAGACACGCTGTACATTGACAGTTTAGATGCTTTTGCAGAGCGGATGATTCACTTCACGTCATACAAGCCCAAGTCAAGAGGCATCGATTCGTTAACCATACGAAGTTTGAACGACGATTACGTTACCGACGATACCGGCTTCCTCAGAAGGCGAATTGGTCTAAACATTTTAAGCCATAACAACCCATTTGTTAACGATCAGCCGTTTGGAATCGGATTTAGTGGTGGAACAGGCGACTTTGTAGCAAAATATTATACCGATAGCAACTACATCAACCAGATTCAGATTGGCTTTCAATCCAACGGACTCGCCTTCCAACTTGGTATATGGGACGAAGATGCCAACGGACGCCCGGGCAACCTCATTTACAAATCGGACACCTTGTTTTCCAATGGAGGCAAGTATGTACAACCGGTTTTGCCCAAAGTTCAGGTAAAAGGAGGCTATTACGTTGGTATTTTGCAGATTCAAACCACCAACGTTGGATTCATTTACGAAACGGAAACACCCGTTCGGGATAATGTTTTTTACTTTACCGCGCCTACCGGAAACACAACATGGACACCATTTTCACCAGGGTTTGACTACAATTTTGATATTCAGCCACGAATTCAGGTGGCCAACGATGTAGCTGTTCTCCGGATTTCAAACCCAATTGCAAACGACACGTTTGAGTTTAGCCAAAGTGATTCACTGGCTCCAAAGGCCACAATTCTTAACTACGGTGCGCGGGATCAAAAAATCCCATTTGATGTGGTGTGTGAAGCCCGAGACCAATTTGGCAACCTGATATACAAAAGCACCAAGGTTATTACACTTAAAGCCGATGACTCAACTGAGGTAACCTTCGATAAAACATTATCTCTTGCCAACTACGGCGACATCAATCTCATTGTATACACCAAACTGCCAACCGACCAGGCTTTGGAAAACGACACATTGGGTATCGATTTCGGCATTTATGTGAGTTATGATATTCAGGTTGAAAGCTTCTTTGACCCTGAAGACGGCAATCGCTACGAATTAAACAAAGACAAAATAGCTCCTACGGTTCGAATGGTGAACTTTGGATCTAAAGATCAAAACGGTATTCGGGTTACATCAAGAATACGTCAGGGCAACTTCTTTGCACAATCTCAAACCGTTACCATTGATCTCTTAGGTGGCGGAAGCCAAATACTAAGTTTTGACTCGATTACCATTCCATTCCATGGTGCAGTGGTATTCGAGGTGTTCTGTTGGAACCATATTGACTCGTTCCCAATTAATGACACAGCCAGAGTTACAGTGGATGTTATTCGAAGCAACGACTTAGGTATTCACTCACTCATACGCCCACTCGACAGCTCGGTTTACACAAGAAATGAAACGTTTAGTCCGTACCTAAACTATCGGAACTACGGTCTTGCAGACCAAGACTCCGTTGTGGTTACATCGTACATTTATCAAACGGATGGAACCGTTATCTATCGCGATACTTCAAAGACCTCGGTGATCAAGCTTACTACTCGCCAGGCACTGTTTAAAGACTTTACAACTCCCGACTCTGCACAAACCTTGTATTTCTTTGCAAAAACGTGGATTGACGGGGATCAGAACCTAGATAACGACACCATAGAGTCCATCTTCTTTGTAAAAACCAAAACCGACCTTGAAGTAGTAGAATCATTGGCACCTACCAGCGATTCACTGTACCAGGTTGGTGATACACTTCGGCCCATCCTCGCCATTAAAAGCATAGGGATTAACCCAGTAGATCCTAACGTAAAAGTGCGAATTCGCATTTACGATGAAAATGGTCAGCTTCAGACGGAAGATTCGGTTTACACACCGGAGATGTTGATTGAAGGACAGCTTGACACACTTGCATTCGCCACCAAGTTTGTTCCAAAGTCGAAGGGAAGCTTTAAGGCTCAGTTCATCCTGGAACACGATAAAGACGGTGAGCGATCGAATGACACACTGGAAGTGGTTTTTGACGTTTCCTACAAGTATTCATTCGCTTTGGTAGATATTGTTCACCCTATTTCGGAAAAGAACTACCGCTTGAACCTCGATACCATTGAACCGTTCGTTGGTATACAAAACAATGGAATCCTTGATCTGGCAACTCCCTTGGTATACGAAATGACGATAACCGATGCTCTGTCGGCAGTAGTGTATTCTGATATCGATACGATTAAGGTACTGGAGGCAGGAGAATCGCTGGATATAATAGGCCGTAAATTTGCCCCTCCTGCGGTTGGACGTTATCAGTTTACTGTTGAAATCCGAAATGACGACGACCAGATAACCACCGACAATGAACTTTCGAATTTCTTTAACGTGAGCCTGGGAGACGATGTAAAACCTCTACGCTTCACCTTCCCTGAAATAGATTCAACTCTGTTCGCAAATCGCAGCAATGCACCCAGAGCCAAATTCATTAATGTGGGCGACAGCGACCAAACTGATGGATTTAGTGTTTCGTATTTGGTAATGCGCAACGGGTCTACGTTATACAACTCCAACCGCACCATACTACTGAACAGTGGTGACAGCCAGGAGGTAACGTTTGACGCAACGCTTAACCTTAAGGAGCCCGGTGAGTATACCATGATGATCATTACCCGTTTGGGCCCTGATCAGGTAAAACCAAATGATACATTGATTGGTACGTTTAACGTTGACTGGCACATATCGGTTGGCGACATCGACGTTCAAGCGGTGAAGGTATACCCCAACCCTACCTCTCAACTGGTACAAGTAGAAACCGGAGGTCTTGAGTTAAAAGGCGTTCGATTGATCGATGCCCTGGGTAGGGACATGCCAGTTAAAACCTTGGAGCAAACCCCATCAGAAATACAACTTGATGTGAGCAGCCTCCCAAATCAGACGTACTGGTTGTATGTAGAAACAGCCACTGGTAGTGTTTGGAAGGAAGTTGTTGTACTACGGTAGTTGTCAGTAAACTTCTTCCGAGATAAGTTCTCCATTTTCGTAGACTTCTTTTTTAACCAGAGCACCATTTGCGCTCCAGGTTAACTGTTCGCCTTCTTTTTTATCGTTTATCACGTTTACCGACGACTCCTTTTCTCCGTTGGTATGGTACCACGTCCATTGCCCGCTAGCGATGTTGTTTTCGTACATACCTTCCGTTCTCTTCTGTCCTCCCTCATAGTAGCCTACCATCTTTCCGTTCATATTGCCTTCTTTGTAAATAATGGTAGACATAGTTGTGCCATCTTCAGCGTTGTAGGTCCATAAGCCTTCTCTGAGCCCGTTTTCCATCCATCCAAATGACTCGATCGCTCCGTTGTTGTGATACAAGGTATACTCGCCTGAACCATTCCAAACCATTTGACTTCCATCAGGTTTCCAGGAATTGTTCACCACAAACAAATCGTTTACGTATGTGCCGTTTTCCATCTTGTTTCCATTGGCATACCAGCGGGTCCAATCACCCTGTGGTAAACCATTGAGAACGGCGCCTTCTGATTCCAGTTGACCGTTTTCGTGATAATTCTGGTAATGACCATTGCCATTGGCGACAAGTTGTTTGCCATCTCGTGTCCAAAAGCTTAAGACATAACGAGTTACACCTTCATAATTTAATACCGCCTGCCTCGTTCCATCTTCATAGTACGACTCCCAGAGTCCAGTTTCAGAGCCTTCGATGTAACTTCCCTGAGTGAGGAGTTGGCCGTTTTCGTACCAGTGTTTCCACTTACCTTCCCGTTGATTACGTTCAAACGCTCCTTCCGAATTCAGGCTACCCGACTCATACCAGGATTGAGCCTTACCATGAAGTCGTCCTTCAACAAACACAGCCTCCTCAAACTTATTCCCATTGGGGAAATACCGGGTTTTTAAGCCTTGTAACATTCCATGCTTGTAGTGAGCAACCTCAGTGACGTTTCCATCTTCATCCCACCAGGTCCAAACACTGTCTTCCAGACCATTAAGATAGTACTGCACCGCTGCCTTTTGACCGTTTTCGTGCCAAAACTCCCACTCTCCTTCTTGTTTGTCATCCACGAGTTTGCCCCGTGCCTCTTTTTGACCATTTGGATATTCGTAGGTGGTTTTTCCATCATTAAATACAGCAAAACCAACAACTGCCAATACCGCGATAATGAGGCCAGCAAAAAGTGTATACGGTTTCTTAGACAGGCTCTTTTCCGTACTGAGATCGAGACTCAGGTCATTTGGAATTTGAGCACCTTGATATACACTGTCGCAGGCTTCGCAAGCCGCTACTTCGCGTTTGCCTATAGCAATAAAGGGAATCCAGAAAATGTGAAAGTATGATCGGAACAAATGGAAATACAACCGCCGTTCACGACAGTTTGGGCAGGTATAAGCCCGCTCCTGATTGGGGTTCATCTTTTTCTCCCCGGTACCATAAAAAAAGAGCATGTTTTGGTTTTTAGTTTTAGTCACTCATTAGAGCGAGGCCAAAACTAACCATTTTTAACGCATAGTGCCTGACCGTACCTCGAAAGTCTCGAATTTGCCATCGGCTTGTCGTTGTAGGAACTCCAGTTCAACAGATTTCCCAGAAGGTATGTTATACAGAGGAAGCATAAACTTGGTAAAACCTTCTGGTCCTACCTCCTTTTCATCCAACCATTTCGTTTTCTTGTAACGAAAAAACAAAAAACGTTTGGGTAGATTAAGTCTGGCTTGAACGTGTTTCTGGTTAGGAGTATACAGGGTCACAATTTCAGTTGTATTGTAAGCCGGCTCAGTAAGGCCTATTACGGAAGAATTCGCATAATTAAAGTCGGAATGCTTCCCAGTCATTACAAGGGCCAGGTTAAAGTCTGGAAGTCCATGTCCAGCAGCGTTGTCCGGTTCAAGCGACATGTGGGCTGATTGTATAGCAATTAGTCTAAGTCGCTCTGCGGTAAGCTGTGGGTTAGCCTCCCATAAACACGCCATGAGTCCTGCTACAATAGGACATGAGTATGATGTGCCGTTTCCAGTACCCACCCCATAGGTGGTGGCAATGGTGGTTCTTCTTCCTAATGCCGCAATATCGGGTTTGATTCGAAAATCGGCGGTTGGGCCTGGTGAGCTGAATGCGGGTACTTCAAGATTCATATCCACGGCTCCTACAACAAGGATGTTCTCCACGTCGGCCGGAAAATCGAGCTTGCCCCAGTCTTTGTTCCCATCGTTTCCAGCGGAATTTACTACAAGAATCCCCTTGTCTCCAGCGGTTGAAGCACCTCTGCTTATAAAGGTCGTTTTCCCGTCCAGGTCTTCATGACGGTGATTCAATACGTCTTCGTCAAAGGTGTTGTAACCAAGTGATGAGTTGATGATATCCACGCCCATACTATCGGCCATTTCTGCGGCTCTCACCCAGTTGAGTTCTTCCAGCCAGTTTTCATATTGAGCGGCTTCCGTACGAAATAGTGCATAACTGGCTTCAGGTGCGGACCCAATCATTTTGCTCTTTTGGTAAGCGGCCATACAGCCCATAACGTGCAGACCGTGGTCGTCATCGTCGTACACATCCGACTCCAGATCAACCACATCATAGGTGTAAACTAAACGGTTATTTTCAGCCAGATGCCTGAACAAACTCAAACCATTCAACCTTTTAAAACCTGCATCAAACACCGCTATCAGAACGCCATTGCCTTTGTATCCCTGGTTATGAAGTTGGGGACCGTTAAGCATTTCGAGTTGCTTATATCCGTCTCCGTAATGTTCCTTTGTTAAACTGAGGTCGTTGCTCAGCGATTGGCGTCCCGTTTTGTTGGTTTTTTCTACCGTTTTCCCCAAATACACTACGTCGTCTACATAAAACTTGATCTTAAGACGATACGCAGTGTCCTTGCTCGAAGTGCTGATCACTGCACCATTTAACCATTTCGATACATATCGAACCTGTATAGATGGCTTTTTGATGTTTTCGACATAAGACGCGGTAACCGGTAGATCAAGCGAGTCGATCGGAATGTTGAGACGCTTTCTTCGGTCAATACATCGCTGAGACAAATAGGTCTCCGGTTCATCAAAGTTGACGTAGTTTAGTTCTTTGTCGTGAAACTGAACAAAAAAGTGATATCTGGTGTTGTCGGCCCTGCTAGTTAAGCTAACTAAAACCAGAACAAAGGGAAGTAATGTTTTCAATGCTATTGCGACGTAAATGAAATTAGTTTCCAATGATATTGAAAACCATCCGTTTTATTAAATTGAGTTGTGGTAGATAGTGTCTTTTTCTCTACTAATCCAGTGTTTTCGGCATAAAGCTCCCATCGAATATCCGCGTCAATCACCGTGCTATCGTATTCGTGTTCCACAAAAATGGCTGCAGGAAACGAGTCGGCTAAACTGGTGCGATGTAGCTCCGAACTGAGGTACCGGAACCGATCTTCCCTCATGGCATTCAGCTGATTGGCATCCCATGAAACTTTATTTTTAACAGGAAACAGCAGATGCATTATCTGATTGTTGTTGGTAATTCTTACTCCACGATAGTCGTTCTTATAAAGGGTGAACGTCGATTTGTATTTCCAATCTGTAGAATCAGTTTTAAAGAATACATCAGCGGAAAAACGCTGCTCTCCTCCATCTGACTCAAATACTTCCGTAACAACTTCCCTTCGATAGTATCTGAAACTATCTCGTTTCTCATTAAAGCCATCATAGAATATGGAATCAATGGAATACACCCATTCATTGCCTACCGCAATAGGGAAATAGTCTTTTCCAATGGGTTGTGGTTGTTCCACCTCACGGCACCCAATTGCCAAAAGTAAAAAGCCTGCTAGCACTAGCCTAAAATTCATGTCGAATCAATGTTTTGCGTACCTTAATACCCATATTTCTGTCTGATGACGCGGGTAGGTTCGTTGAAATGAATACTATATCTCGTTTGATCATACCGACATTACGAGCGAAAAAAACCGAATCCAGATCGAAATAGTAACCGTAAAAGTGATCACACAACATGGTAGAGACAACACTGTCGTATGCTACTCCATTGACGGAATGACGTTGGTTTGTACCACGCACCTCTCCCATGTTGGTATGATGACGGCCTGAGTTATGAGTCCAAACCCCGCCAACCTGTACCGGAAAAACCAACATAGTTGTGGTATCGCCATCTATATACTCAACGCGATGGTCAATCTGCCTTCGTTTCACATAACGGGCAAACTGGTAAGGGCCTTCTGGTTTATTAGAGCGAGATAATTCCAACATGCTGTTAAAACCACCTTCTTCATCTCTGTAAGTATGCACTACTGTTTCCTTCTGATAAAAGGTAGTATCCTCTGGTACAGAGAAGAAAACCCGGGTAGAGTCGATGCGATAGTACCAGGTATTTCCTTTAGCAAGTGGATAGTAGGCCAAATAGTCATTTCTTGGTTCTGGAGCATCCTTACTACAGCTCAGAATGCACATAACCAATATGACCAATACAGCCCAGCGCACTATTTTGTGAATCGTTTTAGTATGTACGTATAATCGTAACCTTCTGGAATCTCAGAAGTATCGCCCAGCGTTTTCTTGGTCCAGTGAATTTGGTGAGAGTACACCAATCCCTTGTGTTTCGCATACTTTTCCAAACCGTAGTTTCTCAAGGTTTTGAAATCATCGTCACGCTGCAACACATGTACTGTGCTATCGTACCGCGTTTGACCTATTTGTTCTGACGATAGGGCCTCAATAATCTCGTTTTCCTCTTCCTTTTTGGTATTGAAGGCATTGGTATCCCAATATTTGAACACGGTTGGTGGAAACACCAGATTTATGGTTCTCACATTGGATTCAATCGTTTCAGCCCGAAAATCAACGATTCGCCGGGCAAAGCTTCTCTCAAATGTATAGTCTCCAAACTCCTCGTTCGATCTGAACGATGATATGATGCTGTTCTTAATACCGTTGTTATCGCGGGTAGTATCGCTCACAACATGTTTAATGAAAAACGTAAATGTGTCGATTTTCTGACCAGCAGCAAATGGATTAAAACGAATGGAATCTACCTGATACACCCAAGTGTTACCTATTTCAGAGGGGAAGTAGTCAAAACCGGAATCCGGAACGGTAGGTTCAAGCCGGTTCTTTCTGCAGCCGGAAGCTACAAACAACAGAGTGATCAACATGGATAACCCCAGGTATTTTACGTATCTTATCATGTCTGCGTTAAAGGCCAAATACAAAGAAGCGGATTAAATCGGAAAGGAGTTAAATTAGTTTTACTGATATGCCTACTTTTGCCGACAAAATCAGCTTTTGTATTATGTTATTGAAAGGTAAGGAAATTGCAAATCAAATCAAAGAAGAGATTGCCGTTGAGGTAGAAAAGATCACGAGTAAAGGTCATCGCGCCCCGCATTTAGTTGCGATTTTAGTTGGCGAAGATGGTGCAAGTAAAACCTACGTAAAAAATAAGGAACTTGCCTGCCAAAAGGTCGGTTTCACCTCTACCCTGGTTCGATTGCCCGAAACTACCACCGAAGAAGAACTCCTTACCAAGATTCAGGACATCAATAACGATGATTCAATTGATGGGCTTATTGTTCAACTACCACTACCAAAACACATTTCTGAAAACAACGTTACTCAGGCCATTGATCCGGCAAAGGACGTAGACGGTTTCCATGATGTAAGCGTTGGAAAGTTAACCAAGGGGCAAGACACCTTTATCAGTGCGACTCCTTATGGTATCGTACAATTACTAGACCGATACGACATCGAAACAAAAGGGAAACACTGTGTTGTTGTAGGCAGAAGCAACATCGTAGGCCGCCCAATGAGCATTTTAATGTCGAGTAGCGGAAAACGTGGTAACTGCACCGTTACAATTTGCCACCGCCATACCGAAGATCTTCAGCGATATACAACAATGGCGGACATTTTGATTGTGGCCGTTGGTATTCCTGAGTTCATTAAAGGTGATATGATAAAAGATGGAGCTACGGTTATCGATGTAGGGATTACCCGTGTAGATGCAGATACTCCTAAAGGTTATGTATTAAAAGGTGATGTGGAATTCGAATCTGCAGAAAAGGTAGCTGGTTATATCACTCCAGTTCCTGGAGGTGTTGGCCCAATGACTATTATTGGTTTGATGCAAAACACCTTAAAGTCTCACCAAAACAAATTCAACAGCTAGTATGAAACTGCCCGTTATGGAGCAGTTTTACACCATTCAGGGTGAAGGTCACTTTGTGGGCAGTGCCGCTTATTTTATCCGATTGGCCGGGTGCGACGTAGGCTGTGTCTGGTGCGATGTTAAAGAGAGTTGGCACACCGAAGGCTATCCGGTTTACACACCTGAAGAACTGGCTATTGAGGCCGCCAAACATCCTGCTTCCATTGTAGTTGTAACAGGCGGAGAGCCTGCCATGTACGACCTAACAGAGTTGTGTGACGCCCTGCACAAACAAGGCAAACGCGTTCATATCGAGACTTCTGGTGCCCATCCGATACGGGGTGATTTCGATTGGGTCACTTTTTCTCCTAAAAAATTCAAGGCACCATTGGCCGAGGCTGCGTCCATGGCGAATGAGTTAAAAGTGGTGGTTTTTAATCAATCCGACTTCAAATGGGCGGAGACCCATCAAAAGGATGTACCTGCAAGCTGTGAGTTGTATCTCCAACCCGAATGGAGCAAGAAGGAGAAACTGCACGACGCTATTGTTAGCTATGTAAAAGAACATACTGATTGGAAAATTGGCATTCAAAGCCATAAGTACATCGGAGTGGAATAATCCACACCTGAAGACTTCCAACTAAGGCGGAAAAAGCCTAAACTTGCAGCCCTTTTTAAAAGTATACTATGGCACTTCAAGCTGGAATCGTTGGACTACCCAACGTAGGAAAATCGACACTGTTCAATTGCCTGAGCAATGCACAGGCCCAAAGCGCAAACTTTCCGTTTTGTACGATTGAACCAAACGTAGGAACGATTACAGTTCCCGACGAGCGTTTATGGAAGCTGGAGGACTTAGTAAAACCTCAAAAACTACTTCCCACCACAATCGAAATCGTTGACATTGCCGGTTTGGTAAAAGGTGCGAGCAAGGGGGAAGGTTTAGGAAACCAGTTCCTTGGCAATATTCGTAATACCAATGCCATTATTCACGTTGTTCGGTGCTTCGATGATCCAAATGTAGTACACGTGGATGGCAGTGTGGACCCGGTTCGGGACAAAGAAATTATTGATACAGAGCTTCAACTGAAGGATCTTGAATCGCTTGAATCACGACTTCAAAAAGCACAAAAAGCGGCTAAATCACTGGATAAAGCTGCTATGAAAGGGGTGGAAGTGATCCAAAAAGCCATTGCTCATCTGCAAGAAGGCAGCTCCATTCGGAACCTAGAGGTGCAGGACGATGAGGCTGAAATCCTTGACTCCATGCAGTTGATTACGTCGAAACCCGTTATGTACGTGTGCAACGTAGACGAAGCGTCTGTTATTTCTGGTAATGATCACACCAAACGGTTTATTGAGGAGGTTAAATCAGAGGATGCCGAAATTCTGTTTATTAGCGCAGCCATTGAAGCGGAAATAGCTACTATGGAACGCGACGATCAACTCATGTTCCTGGAGGAAATGGGACTTGAAGTTTCAGGCGTTGGACGGTTGATTAAGTCGGCGTATAAATTGTTGAATTACATTACCTACTTCACTGCTGGTGAAAAGGAAGTACGGGCCTGGACGATTACCGATGGTATGAAGGCTCCACAGGCAGCAGGTGTTATTCACACAGATTTCGAAAAAGGATTTATCCGTGCCGAGGTTATTAGCTACACTGACTTTGTAGAAAATGGTTCGGAAGCGGCATGCCGTGAAGTTGGTAAGTTACGCGTTGAAGGAAAGGAATACCTGGTTAAAGACGGAGACATCATGCACTTCCGCTTTAACGTTTAGGCTTTCCGTAATATCTTTTCCATTTTACGGCCTTTGGCCAGTTCATCCACCACTTTGTCGAGATACCGAACGCGCTGTGTAAGGGCATTGTCTATCTCCTCAATTCTGTACCCACAAATAACTCCTTTTATTAAGTGGGCATTCGGGTTTAAATTAGCTCGTTCGAAGAATGTTTCAAACGTGGTCTCCTCTTCCACCATCTGTTCAAGCTGTTTTTCCTTAAAACCCGTTAGCCATTCGATAACCTCAAGAAGCTCAACTTTCGTTCTTCCCTTGGCTTCTACCTTGGTAATGTAGTGCGGATATACAGAGGCAAAGGTCAATTTTGCCATCCGTTCGTTGTGTTCTGGAGTTACCTTCATTTTATGTTTATACTTTTGTCGTTCAATCTAAAACAGACCTAAACAGCCAACTTAAACAAAGTACTTGATTTAAACATATCCTGATATGAAATTTTTCACTTCCATACCCAACGGCCTCAAACCTTATTTTGATGTAGAATTAGAGGAATACCGAACTGCTTATTCAAAAGGAAAGTTAGCAACCGCCTGGAGCCATTTAGAGCGAGCGCATATCATTGGACAACAGTATCCGTATGCTCATAGTTATGTTCATTGGAAGATGCTTCAGTTTGGCTTTAAAATAAAAAGCGTAAAAGAGGTACTGGGTCAAATTCCCCGACTGGTTTTTGGTGGTGTAAAATCGTTTGTTGGCAAGGTTCCAATTGGCAATCCGGGAGGTGCCAATGTACCACCGTTAAAACCATTCCCAATTGACCAGGAACTGAAAGATATTTTTGCACGGGCAGGAGTTAAATAACCTCAGAAGAGTACAGTTTTACAGCCAATCATACTGGACAAACAGCAGAAAGCATTGACCTGCAAAACTATTAAACCATTGATCAATGACCGGATTTAAGGAAACATACGGATTTTCGGAAAAAGAATGGGAGAATTGCCTACATGTTCTTCAGCAGTTAAAGAACAATCCATTATCAAATCCGGATAATGAGCAATTCTCTACACTCTTAACCAAAGTACATAAAACAGCAAAAAAGCAACTTCGTCAAGCCAAAGAAGATCAGGCGAAGGAGGCTGACAAACCTAAAATAAGAGAAACAACGATTACGCGGAATGCGTTAAACAATGTTTCCAATTCATATCATCAACCACAAACAGAAACGGGGTATTCGAAATTGGAAAATCCCGGTACTTGTTATAGCTGCAACGATCGATATGAGCTGCTTCACTCATTTTACCATCGTTTATGCCCGAGGTGTGCCGAATTCAATTTTGCTTACCGAAGTTTATGTTTGGATCTCAGTGATCGGAGAATCATTCTAACCGGAGGGCGTGTAAAAATTGGATACGCAACTGCCTTGCGGCTGCTTCGAAATGGAGCTCATGTTACGGTTACTACTCGTTTCCCGGCCCTGGCATTAGAGCAATACCAAAAAGAAAACGACTATTCACAATGGAAAAATCGACTCACGGTTTATGGACTTGATTTGCGCAATCTTGCTGCCGTAGAAGACTTCGTTCGGTTTTATACCGCTCAAAACAACCGCCTTGATGCATTGATCAATAACGCAGCGCAAACCATCCGGTATCCCGATGCCTATTACCAACCGTTAGTGTCGGAAGAAGCTAAGTTACTAGACTCAGGGTTACGAGCCAGCCTCTCTCCTAACCAAACACCGGTTCTGGATAATGCTTCAGTCGCTCTGCTTTCGTCATCGGGGGAGTTTGGCAATCGCATTGCACTCAACCGATTTGGTCAACCGGTAGATTACCGCGATAAAAACAGCTGGAATAGTCTTTTGGAAGAAGTTCCCACTCAGGAAATGCTGGAAGTGAACCTCATTAACCACATCGCACCATTTATGTTGATTCAACAACTCACGCCTTTGCTGGAGACTTGTCCGGCAAATGAGCGTTTTATTATTAACGTCACTTCTTCCGAGGGTCAGTTTAGTTATCCAAACAAGAATGCGTATCACCCACATACCAATATGACCAAAGCCGCTCTAAACATGTTAACCCGCACCTCGGCCATGTCGTACGCCAAGCGGAAGGTATACATGACCAGTGTAGATGTTGGCTGGGTGTCGACTGGAGCACATGAAGAAAAGCGTAAAAAGCAATTTGAATCGGGAAAAATTCCACCATTGGACTCGGTTGATGGGGCATCTCGTATTTTGCACCCTCTGCATGAAGCAATTGAGAACAAGTTGTATCTTTCGGGCGTTCTGCTCAAAGACTTTAAAACAGTTGAGTGGTAAAAATTAGGGCCATTGGTGTAACTGGAAACGCGCCCGGACAGCAAAATCGGGAGTTATAGGTTCGATTCCTTTATGGTCCACTAAGTTTAGCAACAAACACCCTCGGAGTTCAAGTTTGATCTGAACCAATTGTAGACTGGGAAAAGGTCCATGTCCAAACCGACGTTTTAACAAAGTAAAAACGACTTCTGAGCAAAGTTTTTATTTTCGTACTACATGATCTTTGTGCCACAAATCAATCAGTACAAAACAGTATGGTACAAATGGAAAACAAGGAATTTGGCAAAAACGGATGGACTCCGAAAAGATTAGAAAGCTTAGAGGGGAAAACCTATCTTATAACCGGAGCAAACACCGGAGCAGGATTTGAAGCTACCAGAATCTTATTGACTAAAGGTGCAGGAGTGGTAATGCTCAACCGAAATGAAACGAAATCCAATAAGGCAATTGAGAAGCTAAGAGAAGAGTTAGGTTCTGGTGTTAGTGTTTCTTTTATCAAAATGGATTTAGCCAATCTGGCTTCTGTTCGAAGCGCTGCTGAAAAAGTAATTAAAACTGTTCCAAGAGTGGATGCCCTCATGTGCAATGCTGCCATCGCCCAGGTGCCAAAGCAAAAACGAACCGTTGATGGATTTGAAAGCCACCTGGGAGTAAACCATTTCGGTCACTTTCTATTGGTCAATTTATTATTTGACAGAATTGAAAAATCCTCAGGAAGAATTGTGGTTGTGGGCAGTGAAGGATATAAAATGGGATTGAAAACCATTCAGTTTGAAGATATGAACTGGGATAAAAACTATCATCCAATGAATACCTATTGTCATAGCAAACTAGCTCAGATGATGTTCGCATATGACTTACAAAGAAGAATTGATGCTGCTCAAAAAGATGTGAAGGTATATGTTTGTCACCCAGGGGCTTCCGCTACTTCCCTCATCAACAACAGTGGTGGCCTAAGGGACCGAATTATTTTCAGATTAATGGCGATGACCCCACTGGTCCAGTCAGCGGAAAAAGGAGCTTACCCTGAGGTAATGTGTGCCACAGAAGACCACCTGGACCCAACGGCCTATTACGGCCCCACAGGAAGAATGAACTGGACCGGTCCTGTTGGTGTATGTGAACTGAAACCGTTTGTGATAGACCAGGATGTAGCCTCAAAACTTTGGACGGTTTCTGAAAATCAAACAGGTCAGAAATTTCAATTATAAAGACGCTTATTAAATGGAACATGTACACGCATCCAGCAAGGGCCGGGTATTTTTATCCGGCACAATCAATAAACAATACACCTGGGAAAGCGTGTCACCCCAGCACATTGTGGTGTACATCTACGGAGGAGAGTTAGTGCTAACCTATGGCAAAGACACATTGACTTTTGTTGCAGGAGATACCGTTTTGATTCCGAAAAATCAGTTAACCCGTAGTTTGAAGAAACCCGTCGATGGGCACCCGTTTAAATGCGTATCAGTATTCCTTCCTGAAGCAAATTTGAGAGAGTTCTACGCTGACCGAGGAAACTCAGAAACCTGGACGGAGAACATTTCCAGACAACGACCGATTACGCCACACCCTTTGTTAAAGAGCTTCTTTGGAACCTTATTGCCATATTTCGATTTAGACAATGACCTTCCGCCTAGTTTGGTCATCCTTAAAATCAAGGAACTACTAACCATAATCGAATCGGTGGATAAAAGAGCAAGTTCGATTTTGGGAACATTTAGTGAAATTGGCAAAGTAGATCTTGAAAAGTACATGGAGGAGCATTTTATGTACAATCTCCCGCTCGAGAAGTTCGCCTATTTGACAGGTAGAAGTCTTACCACTTTTAAGTCTGATTTTAAACGGATATTTGATAATACACCCGGTAAGTGGCTCACAGGAAAAAGAC
>JAEPQQ010000070.1 GCA_017640445.1 Bacteroidia bacterium
GCAGTAAAAAAATAATAACGAAGGCTACGACAGATACCTTAAACCAGATGGTGTCTGTATAATGAGGTGTAATCTCGAAGCTATACGTTTTGGTTTTGGACCAATTGTTATTTTTATCACGGCAGGCCACTTCAAATTGATACGATCCGGGCGCCAGATTAAGGAAGTCAATGCTTGTGTTACTGGTGTACCGATATGATGTGTCGTCATCTCCGCTGTACAGCAGTCTATATCGATAGAAGTCGGATTCTGGTTTATTGAAGGATATGCCTACATAATCAATTGAGATATCGTTCTGAAAATGTTTAAACACCATGTCGCCAGCCGGATGCCCTGATGTTTGCGCGATCTGAATTTGGCCTATGTCCATTCTTGGCTTAACCGGTAATGGTTTGAGTCTGTCTGGAATAATTTCCAACACTCCTCGTTCCACTCCCAGGTAAAGTTTATTCCGCCAAAACTCGAGGCAATAAATGTAGGAATATGGTAATCCGTCATCGGCATTCAGACTATACAACACCCTGCAGTTCTCCAAATTGTCTTCAAGATGTAGCTTATTCAATCCTTTGTTGGTTCCAACCCACAACACGGAATCTGATTCTAGGGTGAGCGCGTTTACCACTTCGCTGATGAGTCCATCCTCCACTGAAAGCTGTTTCATTTGGCCATTCCTAAGAAGGAACACGCCGGAAGAAATGGTTCCAAAAATCCGTGTATTGTCGGACGTATGCAGTACTTCCGTTATTCGATCCTTAGGTCCATCCGGATGCTTCAACTGTTTCGGCTTTAATAACTTATCCCTGAGAGTGTACCACATGCCACTGTTTAGGGTTCCAATCCAAACGGTATCCGTTTCGTCTTCATCAAAACCCGTGATCACCTGGTCAAAATCAGCATTATACACTATGGTTGAATCTAACTCATTAAGAAAGTATAACCCATTATAGGCCCCTGCTGCGAGTATCTGACCATGGCCCAGATAAATACTTCGCTTGAAGCGAGAATCATCAAAAAAACGCTGAAGTCCTACGTCCTTATCATGTGTTAAGAGGTGGTGTGCCCCTGTAAGGACCTTACCTCGATTTTTGTCAAACTCGTTGATTCTAAGTGTTTTGGGAGACCGCGAAACCTTGTCCCGTACCGTCTTAATTTTTCTGCTGGAAGCTTCATACACCAAAATCTGGTCTGCACCTCCCATGAACAAGTGAGTGCCATCACCCAAAAGAGAATTAACCGGATAATCTAGCTTCATGTGGTGTACGGCTCCGATATCGGGTATTTTATAAATACCGTTATCCAGGCTGGCCACCCAGTAATTTCCCTCTATATCCTGAGACACATCTGAAATCATTCTTCCCTTCAAAACCTCACTAAAACCGGTGTTTGTCTCAACATAGGCCCCGCCTTCGGTTGACGCCATCAAGCGCCCATATTGGTCCAGTCCAATATGCTGAATGGGGTGATCGAATCGCTCATAAACGGAAACATGCCCATTTCGCAATTCATATAAGTTGTAATCGTAATAAAAGAACGAACTGCCCTTGCGTGAGACCACGTACTCAAACCGAAGTCTTAAAGAAGAGTCTGCTATGGTATTTATTCGTCCAACTTTATTTGCGAATAAATGTCTCTTACTGGCATAGAAAGCATCGAACAACGTTCTGTACGCATTGATGTCCTCAAAATAGATAGATGTGATCGAATCAAACGAAGTATATGCCTGTCTCTTTATCGTCTGGTTTACAAACACCGCGCATTCATTGAAT
Source organism: Bacteroidia bacterium (assembly GCA_017640445.1). GTDB lineage: Bacteria > Bacteroidota > Bacteroidia > NS11-12g > UBA9320 > UBA987. The sequence goes on from JAEPQQ010000070.1 coordinate 1,767, forward strand.
ACGTTATACTCAAAAATGACTGCTGTATCTTCGTTAAACGCCACGTGTGCCGGCCAGTATTTGAACCACTTTTTGAGTGAATCGTTTCCTTTGAAAGGGGTAAACAACTCCTTAACCGGGTCATATATGGTTATGCTTCCATCGTAACAGGCAAACCACAGATTTCCTGCAGGAGACTCGTACACATTGAATATGGTGTTATTGGTGAGAGCAGAATTCCCGGATGTAAAGTTCTTGAAGGTGTAACCATCATACCGACTGAGTCCTCGATCCGTACCTACCCACAAATAGCCCTTTAGGTCTTCCTTTACAAAATAGGTCTCAGGGCTTGGCAGACCGTCTGAGCTACCGTAGTTTTTCACATGCCCAAAAGAGTTCTGTGACCTGGCCATTAGAGGTGCCAGCATGCTCAAGAGTACACAAATTAAAACTCTGGGTAGGGTCATTAGGTCGAGTTAACAAAGATATGCAAATCGACTGAGGCCTAAATCATAAGTTGTTTGTGCTTTTGCGAATTTTTTGTTCGATAGACGAGGTAGAGTAACCTGGCAGAAAGGGAATAATCTCAATTCGCCCTCCAAGTTCTTCAACATAATCTGCTCCCACAACGGTATCACGTGTATAGTCTCCTCCCTTTACCAGAATATCAGGTTGAACAAGTTGAATCAGGTTTTCTGGCGTGTCTTGTTCGAACACCGTTACTAAGGAGACACACTGAAGTGCCGCCAACAGATACTCTCGGCTTGATTCGTCCTGAAGAGGTCGATGAGCTCCCTTCAATCGCGAAACCGACTCATCGGAATTAAGGCCAATCACCAAGTGGTCACCTAAGTCTGCGGCCTTGTTGAGATAGTCGACATGCCCTTTGTGCAATAAATCGAAACAGCCATTGGTAAACACTATGGTTTCACCATTCTGCCTCCAGCTATCAATCGTTTCTCGGAGTTTATCCCAGGTACAGATCTTAGCCGTCAATGTGTTGTGATGGAGCTTCATTCAGGTTTCGTTTTTTCTCAAAAGCCATAACCGCGAGAATGATCAAAGTTACCACAATGATCATAATCAAGTGGCTTGTATGCGTAATAAAAGCGTAACTGGTTCCGAGGTTGATATTGATACCGTATAATGCCAAACCCAACGGAACAAAGTAGTGAAAACTACCTATTCCACCCGGGGCTGGGATAATGATGGCCATAGTAGCCACAATCAAGGTAGTTAGGGAAGCATCCAATCCCAGATGAGACGTGCCTTCAAGTGAGAAGAACAGTAGATAAGGTGCTGTGAAGTAAAGAATCCAAATTGCCAAGGTATAGGCAATAAATAAACCGGGGCGTTTCAGTTTAAAAATGCTTTTTGCCCCATCTTCCAACCCTGAAATAAAGTTGATTATCTTTTGAATGACCGGGTGCTTTTGCTTCTGTTTTTTTAGGCGTTTATAGAACAAATAACCCAGAATTCCGGCAACAGCCAGCCCTGCCAGAATAACCACTTTATTAGACCCACCTCCGTTTTGGTTCAGTTGCTGCGAAAAAAACTCACCAATTAAGTCGTACTGTGAAACAAAGGCAATCATGGTTACCAGAATGGTGATCAAAAGGTCGAAAACCCGTTCGGTAACTACCGTACCTACCAGTTTATCAACGGGAATATTGTCCGATTTACTCTTGATCGCACACCGAGCCACCTCTCCCATTCTAGGTGTTACATAGTTTACTGCATAAGCGAGAATAACCGAGTAAAAACTGGTGGTATTGCTCGACTCATATCCCATTGGCTCAATCAGCATCTTCCATCGAAGAGCTCTGGCTAAGTGACTCAACAGGCTTACCAACGACGCTATGATGACCCAGAAATAGTTCGCGTTTTTAATCGCATCAATGGTTTCCTCAACATCAATTTTGGTATACACCCAATACAACAAACCAAAAGCAATGGCCGGGTAGATCAGGTACTTGAGCTTTGATAGGATGGTCTTTTTCAAGAATTTACTCGATTGTTTGCATCTGGAAAGATAATGGTGGGGGCAAATTTCTTGGCCTCTTCAAAATCCATTAAGGCAAAGGATATGATAATCAACTGGTCGCCCCACTGTGCCTTTCTTGCAGCGGCACCATTCAGGCAGATCATACCACTACCACGCTCACCCTTGATGGTATACGTTTCTAAGCGCTCTCCATTGTTGTTGTTCACAACGAGCACTTTCTCTCCTTCGATCATGTTGGCAGCATCGAGCAAGTCTTCATCGATTGTAATGCTTCCAACATACCTTAACTCGGTTTGGGTGACTTTAACGTTATGTATTTTCGATTTTAGTACTTCGATCATCATAATCGGGTGCAAAGGTATGCGATTTAGCGTTTTTAGGGTTGGTATTTATTCATGCCACTTCTTCACCCCGGCGTCGATTCGAACTTTCAATTGGTTCTCCTTGGGCGGCACAGGACATGAGTATCGGTTGTTGTAGGCACAGTACGGATTGTAGCACTGATTAAAATCAACAATTGTGACGGCTTTTAGTTCGTCGATATTAAAATCGAGGTAACGGCCACCTCCGTAGGTTGAATCAGTGTTGCTGAGGTCGCGAAACGGACAGAATACGTACCCCTGGTAGCTCGTGTCTTCTCTCAATTTGACATTCTCATAAACGCTGAGTTTGCATTTTGTCCCATTAATCCGAAACTTGAGGTAACCATATCGCTGATAAACAGGGAGTCTTGCAGTACTCGTTTGCATCTCAAATGGTTTGCCAATCGACTTTTTAAACCGGGCCTTTATTCGAAAAGACGTGTCAGGAGGATAAAAGTGTAAGCCATGGAATGAATCCAATTCCCCTTTTGGCAGGATACTGGTAGCCGTATCGGCAAAGTGGTGGTTTATTGAGTCTCGTTCTGACTGGATCTGATGGACGTAAGACTGTTGTGCCTGGGCCATCATCCCTACCCACATCAAAAGGGCCAAAAGTGAATACCTAGTTTTCATTACTCTCTTCGTTTAATTCAACCTCTTCCGAAATAATCACAAACCATGAGAGTTCCGGCCTTTTCTCAGGGTACCAAACCAGGTTGGCCAGCTTTCTTTTGTCGGCCGGGAGTTGGTCTACAGGATAGAAACCGCCTTTGGGCAGGGTGTAGTAGATCACTTCCTGCAGCTCGTTACTATCCACTTTTATAAGCATGTCGCTACAAATAATGTAGTTAACACCGGAATACGTGGAATCGTTCTCCCGAACGTAATAAACGCTCTGACCGTTTCCCTTCACATCAACCGTATTCAGTTTGTTGTCTTTGAACTTTGCAAACATATCGCGGCCGTCAATCTGATTAAAGGCATCAACGTTTTCTTCCGAGGCAATAAAAGCATTGGAGATGACGTCCATTTTATCCATTTTACCGTTCTTCCGAAAAACAACTATGGTGTCTCCGGTAATTTGATTTTCCTCGGTCCAAAGAATCGGATCTCCCAACATAGAAATTGTTGAATCGGTAAACGCATACACCAATGAGTCGGCAACGGCCTGCATGTCTGACTTAAACAGCCTCGTGTTGTGAAAGGCTGACAGGCTTCTTTTTTCGTTGGTGTCAATTTTATCGATGAGGGTATCGGCCTTTAAGAACAAACTATCGTCATCAAAATATTTGATGGCCATGGGTTCCCCGCTTATTACCGTTCGCTTTTCCAGGCGGTAGGAAATGCCATGTTGGCCCGTTACCCGGATATCTTCCAGTGTATCGACGAGCAAAATATTTCTGAAGGCTTCCCCAATTCCCGTATTCCGATTGTAGGTAAGGCTGTCGGCATTCAACTTGTTGTCCTTTCCCTCTATCCACGCTCCCTTGCTAAACTGGCTTGTATTTAGGTTGGTATTGTACCAACCGTATTTGCAAAAAATGGTATTCTCCTCACTACGTATAAACGTAGGACCATAGAAGTATGCAATTTTGGAAAACGTATTGTACTGGAGTGTATCGCTCTCCATGGTGTATTCCGGGTTCTTGAGTCGTACACTGTCTTTAAAGAAAAACGTCTTACTCCTGCTGTTGTAACTCCCTATGTTGCTATACAAACGGTCCGAACCATTTCGAATGTGACCACCGGTAGTGTAATACGCCGTTTTCGTGTTGACGTTATAGCGAATAAGGTCAGTCGTCAACTCCATTTCCTGATCCCGAAGTCTTACATTGTCTTTAACATAAGCCTGTTTTTCATCACCGTCGTATTCAAGATAGTCTCCCCAAAGATTAAACGTGTCTCGCTGCCGCACATACACGTTACCGTACGCCTCTATCCGGTTCTGTTTCCGATAGAAATACGCACTGTCGCAATCCATGTAAACCTCTTCTTGTTTAAAACGAACGTTGCCTATTACCCGCTCCGCGTCAACAAATTCCTGGTCATATTCAATGACATCGGCACCCAATAATTCGATTACGCTCTGAGCCTTGCAAGAGAAACTTGAGATTACTACCAAGGATAACAGTAGTTTCGCCCTTTTAAAGACCCCTGTTTTTTTTACAACTGGTGGTGTCATAGATTTGAATGGGAGCAAAAATAATGCAAGAACAACTGGGCAGTAGTTTGACAACCGAAGGATTGGTAAAAAAAACCGACCGAATTCTTGTAGCCGTTAGTGGCGGCGCAGATAGTATTGTAATGCTTCGCCTACTTCACCACTTGGATTATCATGTGGAGGCAGCCCATTGCAACTTTCAGTTGCGCGGACCTGAAAGCGAGAAAGATGCTTCCTTCGTAGAAGAACTATGCACAACGCTGGGCATTACGCTTCACATGCGCAACTTCGACACCAGAAACTATGCTAATGAAAACAACTTGGGTATTCAGGAAGCTGCCCGGAATCTACGTTACAACTGGTTTTACGAACTAAAGAAGAAGGGACGTTTAGACTGGATTGCGACAGGGCACAGCTTAACGGATCACCTTGAAACGGTACTCATTAACCAAATCAGAGGAACAGGTATTTCAGGGCTTGAGGGGATTCAAACAAACCCGGAATCAGGTTTATTGCGTCCGCTACTCTCCTTTTCCGCAAGTGAGATTCGCTCTTATGCGAACGAGTTGGGGTGGAAATATCGAGAAGACTCGAGTAATGCCTCCGATTCCTACCTGAGAAATCAGATCAGACATCACGTGCTACCAGAACTCTTGCGCATTGAGCCTAAAGTTGAGCGTATTGTCCTCAACAACAGCAAGCGTATCGCGGATCAACGTGATATGTTGGACCACCTTCTGGACAACGCCCAGCAGGCCATTGTTGAGGAAGATGCAGACAGCGTGAAAATTCCAATTTCCAAGGTCCTGACTTATCCACACCCCTATTTATTGCTGTACAATATTTTATCCAAATACGGTTTTGACTACAACCTTTGCCTTCAGCTTTCTACCATCACCCAAACAGGCAAACAACTCTTCTCCAACAGCCATACGGCTACTGTGGATCGCGGTTACTGGCACATATCTCCTACTTCCAACAAGCCCAAGTCCATAGAGGTCAAAGGTTCCGGGCTGTATCGGTTTGGAGGCTGGGAACTCGATGTTCAAGAAGATAAACTTGGCACATCAACCCTTCGACTTCCTAAAAACCAATGTATTTTCCAAAAGACGTCTGATTCGTTCACGATTCGCTCGTGGGAGGAAGGAGATCGCATTAATCCACTGGGTATGAACGGCAGCAAATTGGTAAGTGATGTATTTGTCGACGGCAAGGTTGGCCTCCACGAAAAACACGAATGGCCATTAATCTCTCAAGGTTCTAACCTCATTTGGATTGCACATCTGTGCTTCTCGGAGCTGTTCAAGATTAACGTTGGGAGACCCAACGATGTCGTTTGGAGAATAAGTGCTCGCCGGGCAGAATAAAACAACACCTTTGACCAAAGGATACGTTTTGTTCTATGAAAAAAGTAGGATTTTTTTGCCTAACACTAACCATTTTTTCGTTCTCACAGGCACAGGTTGTCACATCCGGACTCATTGGATATTGGCCCTTCTCAGGTAATGCAAACGACCAAAGTTCAAACACCAACCACGGAAAAGTAACCGGCGCTCAGCTTACCACCGACCGATTTGGGGTTAGCGACGCAGCGTACTATTTCGATGGGAATAACGACTTTATTAATCTTGGCAATCATTCATCCCTGTTTCCTCAGAGTATTACGGTAAACATCTGGTTTCAATATACAGCCGGGTCACGTACCTCGGTGCTTGTTGGTTCGTCTAACTCGCTAAATGGGGAATGGGGGCTAAACATCCTTAACAGTTCCACCAATGTTGGCCTTGCAGGCGGAATTGCAGCGGGCAGTAACAATCATGCTATTTCCTACCATAGTTTTGATCACTACGATGATGGCAACTGGCATATGGTCACTCTGGTTTATACTACATCCAACAAAAACCGAATGGCATTCTACATTGATGGTTGCTTCCAGGGCTATAACAATTCCAATGGCAGCAGTGGTGGTTTTAGCGGAAACGACAGACTCACTTTTAACACGTCAGAAGATTGGATAATTGGTGCTCATTCACAGTACTTCTCAAGTACTAACAACGCCGGTCCGAGATACTTTCTGGGCAAACTGGACGACTTGGCTATCTACGACCGGGCGTTAACTCCAATGGAAATTAAGAAGATGTTCGTATCAGAGACCGTATACGACACGATTGAGGTGAAAGACACTACGTTTGTAACGGTATACGACACGCTTCCAGTCTTTGACACTACTCATGTTACGGTGTATGACACAACCGTTGTAACCAAACATGTATACGACACCACATTTATAAATATTCCGGTGATGGATACCATAACGACCGTGGTTTATGACACAACCAGAGTGGAGATTTTTGACACCACTTACATTACGGTTAACGACACACTTCGCATACACTTGCCTGACCAGGGTGGAGGTTCGCAACTGTGCGACATTCGGGTTTATCCAAACCCTACGAATGACGTATTACATATAAGCTCGAGGCTCCAATGTTCACTGGAGAACTATGGGATTCGGATCATAAACGACATTGGGCAGGTCATTTATACGAATGACTTTTCGGAAGCGTCGTTTAGCGTCAACCTCGATGCGTTTACAACCGACGGGCTATATATACTAGAAATCACCAACCCTACTGGAGGATTGGTGACTCGAAGAAAAATTGTTCTTTACTAGTTTAGTTGGAGGTCGAGCTCTTCAACAAGTGCTTAAACTCCTTTCTGATCTTTCTAACCTTAGGCGCTACAACGGCAGCGCAGTACGCCTGATTCGGATTGTTAGCCAGGTAGTTCTGGTGGTAATCCTCGGCAGCGTAGTAGGTAGGCACCGGTTGTATGTCGGTAACAATCGGATCCTTCCATAAACCACTTGAGTCGGTCTTAGCCTTACTTGCTTCAGCAGCGGTCTTTTGCTCTTCGTTGTGATAAAAAATCACACTTCTGTATTGGGTTCCAACATCGTTTCCTTGTCGGTTTAGCGTAGTTGGATCATGAGCATGCCATAACACCTCTAACAGTGTTTCATACGATATAACGGTAGGGTCGTACCAGATTCGCGCCACTTCAGCATGTCCTGTTGTTCCCGAACATACAGCTCTATACGTTGGGTTTTCAATATGACCACCGGCATAACCCGATTCTACTTTTTCTACCCCTTTCATATCTTGAAAAACGGCTTCAACACACCAGAAACATCCTGCTCCAAACGTTGCTGTATCCAACGGCTTTCCACTCAAACTATCCATAGAATTTGTATTTGTTGTACTTAAATTTTGTTGGCTCTTTGCACAACTGAACAAAGATAAAACCAAAGCAATGGTTGCGATAAACGGCATTTTATTTTTCATCTTCAAACGATTTAAATTTTAATGAAACGGAATTAACACAATGGCGTGTATCCTTCTGTGTAAAACCTTCGCCCAGAAACACGTGTCCCAGATGGCCTTCGCAATTGGTACAGGTGATCTCAGTTCTTCGGCCATCGGCATCAACCGTTCGAGTCACACTACCTTCTATCTCATCGTCAAAACTTGGCCAACCGCAGTGTGAATCAAACTTATCTTCACTCCAGTATAATGGAGCATTACATCTACGACACTGATACAGACCATCAGCTTTGTGATCAAAATATTCACCTGTGAAGGCCCGTTCTGTTCCCTTGTTTGCTATAACATACGTTTCAAACTCATTTAAATCCTGATACGGTTTTACCACGCTGCCATCACGTTGATCAAACAAATACGCGTAGAGGGTATTTTTAACCTCCAAAGGCTCCGCAAAGTCTGTAAACAGGTTAACCGGCCAGTCGCGCACTGGATTTAACTTCTCATCAATCAAAACACTGTATCCATATACATCTTTCTCACTGCTAAAAGAGGAGATGAAGTCTTTCCAATTGGAAGGAACCTTTACGTTAGGTGCAAGCGTTTTAGCAATTTCACCGTTGTCTGCTATCAGGTGAAAGTTGTCGGAATGCACGGTATGCTCGGCCTTCTGAGCAATTACGAACACCTGAAGACCGAATGGCTTTAGCTGCTTAGCCAGCGCCTTGTAAAAAGCAGCGGCTCTGTTGTAAAACACATCGTCTTCTTCTCCTACCAATGCAACATAAGCTGTTTTACCCGACTGATACGCTGGGATCAGAGAAGGCAGTTTGCCAAGTGTTTGGCTGCTCACCCCGGTTGATTCTGAAGGAGTACCAAAGGTTTTGTTCCCGCTCCATTCGCTGAAATCTTTTAACGAAGTTTTTAGGCTGTCGATGTCCTGCTTCAGGCTACGGCCTAGTTGCAATTTGTATTCTGATGTTGTTTTCATTCCACTTCCGATACATGAGGTTAATAGTCCTAAGACCACCAACGTCATTATTGTGATCTGTCGTTTTCGTTGTTTGTTTTTCATACTCCTCGGTATTATAGGTTCAACTATTTGTGCTCAAAAGCTCACCTACAAAGTAAGAAATCGGATATCACAGGAGTATCACGGACCATTAACATTTATATAACCAAACTCCCGCCCCGTATGCAGTACAAAGGTGTCCTACAAATAAGAACACAAAACTGACGTGAGGGTTCACGTGAACGCAAACTACGATCGATTGGCTGGATACTTAAAGGGGTTTGGCGTAACTTCGAAGCCAAGAAAGAAGACCTCGATATGCCACGTCATGATGAACATTCTCTTAAGTTCCAGTCTGTTTTCCAGAACGCGATTGATGGCATTGTTGTCATCGATGAATTCGGCTTGATTGAAGAGATCAATACGGCTGCTCTTACGTTGTTTGGTTATGAGAAAGATGAGCTCGTTGGAAAAAACGTGAGTGTTCTAATGCCTGAACCTCACCAATCGAATCACGATGGATATATCGAACATTACAAATCTTCGGGAGTGGCTAAAATTATCGGAATTGGCCGCGAGGTGGAAGGCCTGAAAAAAGATGGAACAACGTTTCCTTTCCGTCTTGCTGTGAGTGAAGTCACGCTTGAAAATCGATCCTTGTTTACAGGAATCATCCACGATCTTAGTGAACAACGAAGGGCACAAGAGGAGTTAAAAGGCTATGCGGATAATTTGGAAGGCCTTGTTGAAGAGCGAACCCGTTTGCTGAAAGAAGCGAATGCCAAGCTTGAATCTGAAGTGGTAAGACAAGACGAGACCCAGCGTGCTCTACTTGAGAGCCAGAAGCTTTACAAAGCGATAGCCGAGAACTTTCCCAACGGAACAATCAGTGTATTGGACCCTAACCTAAACTTCCTGTTTATTGAAGGACAAGGTTTGCGTGATATGGGGTATGGAACGGAAGAACTTGTTGGGCGAAACTACCTCGATGTAATTCCCGAGGAGACACAGAATACTATTAAACAGAGGCTATCGGTGGTTTTTGAAGGCACTTCGGCCACGTTTGTGATGGAAGTAAAACAACACACCTTCCGGGTACGCGCAGTACCACTGGAGGACGACCACAACGCGATTGACCGGATTTTGTTGGTAGAGAGTAACATAACGCAACAAAAGAATGCAGAACGAGAGATTTACAACTCGCTTCAAAAGGAAAAAGAGCTTAACGAAATGAAGTCGAAGTTTGTTAGCATGGCCTCTCATGAATTCCGAACTCCTTTGAGTACCATACTAAGTTCCTCGTCGTTAATAGGCAAATACACCCAGGCTGGTCAACCCGACCGCGTGGTAAAACACACTGAACGTATCCAGAGTAATGTTCGCAACCTAACCATGATTCTGAATGATTTTCTATCCATCGAGAAATTGGAGAACTACAGTCTGTCAACCGAAATGGATAACGTAGACATTGTTGAATGCATCAACGACGTAAAGGAGGATCTGCAGATGCTCAAGAAGCCTAATCAAACCATCTCTCTACACCACAACCTTTCTGACCCAATAGTTAAAACCGACCGATTCATTATCCAGAACATCTTAACCAATTTGGTGAGCAATGCCATCAAATATTCGCCGGATAACGAAACCATTCTAATCAAAATGAAGAAAGAGAGTAGTCGTTTAACCATTGTGGTGAAAGACAATGGAATTGGTATTAGCAAAGAGGATCAGGAACACCTCTTCAACCGCTTTTACAGAGCCTCCAATGCCGGAAATGTTCAGGGAACGGGTTTAGGACTGCATATTGTAAAGCGATATATTGCACTCTTAAATGGCGAACTTATCTTTGAAAGTAGGTTAAACGAAGGGAGTACATTTGGTTTGACTTTAGAACTTACATAACGAGAAATGAAGACAATTTTAATCATTGAAGATAACGTTGAGATACGTGAAAATCTTGCTGAGATTCTGGAACTCGATGGTTATGAGGTAGTGACAGCGAGTGATGGAATAGAGGGTGTGTCTTCTGCACAGGAGAACTTGCCCAACCTCATCTTATGCGATATTATGATGCCTAATTTAGACGGGTATGGCGTGCTTCACATGTTGAGCCGAAACCCTGAAACCATGCGCATTCCTTTCATTTTTCTTACGGCCAAGGCCGAGAAGGTAGACATACGCAAAGGCATGAGCCTGGGTGCAGACGATTATATTGTTAAACCGTTTGACGAAACCGACTTACTGAACGCGGTTGAAAACCGCCTTCGAAAATTCGACCTCATCCAAGCCGCTCAACCAGGGCCTGCTATTCGCAAAGACGAAAACGACTGGTTCCCGAATCAATACGAAAAACAATACGATAAGCGAGAATTGGTATATCACGAAGGAGAGACACCTACCAATATTTACCAGGTGCTTCAAGGCAAGCTAAAGCTCACCCGACTTAGTACCGATGGAAAAGAAATGGTACTCGACCTGTTGAAACCTGGCGACTATTTTGGGTATTGGTCGGTTCTCCAAAAAACCAATACCACCGAAAATGCGGAGGCTCTGGAAGCATCCAGGGTTCGGCATATACCAACTTCCGACTTTCTTGAGGTGATCGAAAACCAACCGGGTGCATCCTCCCGATTTATAAAAATGCTGAGCAACAACTTATTGGCGCAGCAGTACAAGATTGTTGAGCTGGCATACAATTCGGTGCGAAAACGCGTAGCCAGTGCGTTGGTGCAACTATCAGACAAATACACTGACGACCCAGGGAAGCCCTTTAGTATGGCTGTATCCAGAGAGACCCTGGCAGGAATTGCGGGAACATCGGTTGAATCTGCTATTCGCATGCTTTCAGAATTCAAGAGTGATGGTCTGGTGGAAGTAGACAAAGCGACCATTACCGTTGTTGACTACCACAAACTGAAAACGGCGCCTTACTGATTTCGATCATACCAGATCATGATATTTAACATGTTGAGGTACACCTGGCGTGTGTTCATTTGCGTCTTTGGCACAAATGGTCCACGAAATAAATGGTAGAGAAGGCTTGAGTTTACTTCAGAATGCATCCGGCATTGCTCTGGATGTAAGAAGTTTAACTGAGTTTAACGATCACCATATATTGAATGCACTTCACATTGACGTGCTAGGGATTCACGCAGTTGAGCGTTTCAATGCGCTTGACAAAAACGCCAACTACCTTGTTTACTGTGCCATAGGTGTTCGAAGCAGATCAGCTATTCGGCTTATGGAGCAACTTGGCTTCCACAACCTGTATCACCTTACTTCTGGGATCTTAAATCATCCGGAACTCCTTGAGTAGGTTATTTCGAAGCGAGGTATGAGCCAACATACCGCTCTCTTTTCTCTGGGTAGATATCCTGTATGGTAACAAGAATGCCCGTCTCTTCCACATCACCGAAATCAGGATTAACCGCGGTTCCGAAGGTTTTCATTGTGGGCGATAACTGCATATAGCTGTTCACAAGAGGTGGTATGTTCTCTCCCAGTTGCCGTACGTATCGGGTTAGCACTTTGTGGGCTTCTTTAAAGCTTAGTTCAGACACCTCCTTAACAAAGGTTGAGAGATCCGAGGTTATGGCCAATGGTTTCCAGGGTTGGACCAACTGATCGTTATCGGGGAAAAAGATATTGAGGAAGGTTAAGATAGCATCTCGCGCCTCAGAGTTGTAATTGGTATACATGGTCACCTTGCCGAAGAAATGCTTTATATGAGGATACTCAACGGTAATAGCCCCAAGTCCATCCCATAGATTATCGAGGGCAAAAATACCTCGACGTGAACCGGATTTTGGTTGGAAGTTAGGCTGCACCCAGCTCCTTCCAAGTTCAATGGTGTTTGAAAGGTAGTTTTCCCTAAAACGATCGGAGAATTCGAAATAGTGAGCAGTTGATAGTTCCAGGGGGTCGGTGTCAGCAATGGTTGAACAATCTATGAACCGGTAGCCACCAATGATCTCTTGCGCTTCCGGTGCCCAAAGCACCAATTGCTCGTAGCAGCGTTCCGACGTGTCAAATTCGTCAATATCCACTGGTTTACCTGTTCCGCCACCTGAAGAAGCAAAGGTTAACTCCCGGAGCCTTCCAATTTCTTTCATCACATTCGGACTGTTGTGTTGATTAACAACATATACCTCATTATCCGCCTTATTCGTTTTCCGAATAAACCGGTCAGAAGTTAACTCCGCTTTGATCACCTCAGTTGGTACCGGGGGTATTATATAGTCCAGATTCTTCAACATTCGCTCACTCTCCAAGTTTATAGACACTGGCCTTCAACCATTCCGCCCATTCCTTATCCGTTCGTTTATCCGTAAACTGTTCTGGCCAAATGGGCTGACCAAAAATAATATGTATGGTTCTATTTTTCTGCTTAAACAGTTCATTAACAAGATACAACATCTCAATGTTCACCTTTACTCCCAACCATTCCCTGAGATTTGACAGCCGGTAGAAGAAGTTACTCAGCTCCCCCTGAATCAACACGGGAACAATGGGCTTCTCATTTTTCTTAGCTCTGGTAATCACCGTTTTTTTCCATTCCAAATCCCTTACAATACCATTTTTCTTTCGACTAACAAGGCCCGCCGGAAAGACAAACACAGCCTTGTCTGATCCAAACAGGTTCTCTACTTCCTGCAACGATGACTTCGCATTAGCGCCGTGCTTATTTACGCCAACGAATAGCCCCTTTAGGTTTTCAAGGTTCATTAAAATGTCGTTTACAATGAATCGAATGTCGCTTCGATGTTTCGAGAAAACATCGACCAATGCCATCGCATCCATACCTCCCAGAGGGTGGTTTGCCGCAAAAATGGCTCCTCCTTCCGTTGGGATATTCTCTTCTCCCGAAACGGTAAGTTTAATATTGAACCGGCGGATAACATCCTTACAGAAATCCTGATTTTTGAGCTCCTTGTTCTCAGCAATGATTCGGTTGATCTCCTTCTGATGTAAGATACGCTTCAGATACCTCAGGATAAAACCAGGAAGCAGCCTGAGTAATTTCTCGTTCTTAGAACGGATTATCTTTTCAACATCTATGAATTTTTCTTCCATGTAAAATCCAAGACGAAAGTACGGGTAAATACAAAACTTAGCACCCGGATATAGGGTAAACTTGTGCTCATGGCAGTTTGCTGGTTTACTCGCCCTTGGTGCGTGTAACACGTAGTTTGGATTACTTGAGTTCATACACCAAAGTTGCCCCTGATGCCTGAATTCAATTTTCTAACGCAAAAAAAATCAACATATTTTGTGACAACCCCATGACTTTTACAAGAGGTTACACAGACAAATCAACCCGGCCTGGTATCCTCCTCATTTTCAAACACCTACGACCAAGCCAGGCATTGTGGTCGTTTGCCCCCATTTGGCAAACGGTCAAAGCGGTTTCTGATGCGATTGACTAAACGTGAATAAAAAAATTGATGTACCTACATTTATTTTCACTACATTGAAATCACATAACTAAAAAAATTTCATCTATGAATGCAAAAGTTACAATGGTGATTCGGATTCTGCTTGGAGTCTTTATGCTCACATTCGGGCTTAACAAGTTTCTTCATTTCATTCCATTCGAAACACCACAGGGCGACATGGGTACATTAATGGGTGTACTGGGGGGATCTCCCTTTTTCACCGTTATTGGTGTAATTGAAGTGGTTGGCGGCGCACTCCTGATTCTGGGCAAGTACGTCCCCCTCGCTATCACCTTCTTAACGGCAGTTCTCTTTAATGCCACCTTGTTTCATCTCTTTTTTGAACCGGCCAACGTAATGGGTGCCCTTGTAGGGTTAGTCCTTTGTTTGGTTTTGGTTTATGCATACAAGGATCGATTCAAAGAACTATTTAGTGCGTAGCATTTTAAGCACTTAGTAACAAGCGGCTTTCGGGCCGCTTTTTTATTCCCTTAAATACATTTTGCCAACGTATTTGTATTCAGTTTCTTTGCACAACAACCTAATTCATGCGGGCTACCGCAATACTTATGAGCACAATACTTGTTACGGGAGGTTTGGGATACATCGGAAGTCATACAGTTGTAGAGTTACAAGCTGCTGGACACCATGTTGTTGTGGTCGATAATCTTTCCAACACCAACGCGGAAGTTGCAGACCGGATTAACACCATTACAAATACTCCCTTTGCCTTTCATAAGTTGGATGTTTGTGACACAGAGGCCCTGGCACAAGTTATTCAACAACACGAGGTAGACGGCATCATTCACTTTGCCGCCTATAAGGCGGTTGGTGAATCCGTTGAGCAGCCTATCAAGTATTATCAGAATAACATCAATGGCCTTATAAGTGTACAAGATTGTATGAAGCGGTTCGACATCAAGAACCTCGTTTTTTCGTCGTCGTGTACGGTTTATGGTGACACAAAGGAAAGCCCTATAACGGAGGACCAACCTATTGTACAGGCAATATCGCCTTACGGAACCACAAAAATTATCGGAGAGCAACTTCTAGCCGATTTTGCCCAGGTAACCGATACTCGTATTGTCAGCCTTCGATATTTCAATCCGGTGGGGGCTCATAAAACAGCCCTTATTGGTGAGTTGCCTTTGGGCGTACCCAATAACCTTGTGCCGTACATAACCCAAACTGCAGCTGGTATCCGAAAAAAGTTAACCATCTTTGGACGTGATTATAACACCCCAGACGGCACCAATATCCGTGACTTTATCCATGTTGTTGACCTGGCCAAAGCCCATGTAAAGGCCATCGATTTTTGCGAAACCAACACCTTTGGTTTGGAGGTTTTCAATATTGGCACCGGTGTAGGGCATTCTGTTCTCGAAGTGGTTAACGCCTTTGAACTTCACAACAAGCTTCAACTAAACTACGATTTTGGTGACCGACGTGCAGGCGACGTAGAACAAATTTGGGCCGACACCTCAAAGGCCAAATCGGTTCTGGGATGGGAGTCTGAACTGGGACTTGAAGAAATGATGCAATCGGCCTGGAATTGGCAAAAGCAATTATCGTAACTGCTAAAAGAAGTTCTTGTTAACCAATACGTACCACACCAAGCCAGGAACCAAAAAGATAAAATCTCCCCAAAACCTGTAACGCCCTTTTTCCTGAAAGCGTTCCTCTTGAATATATAACAGGAGGAGGACATTGAACATGATCATTATAACAACGCTTACCGGTAGCTTCACCTTGCTGGTAACGCTGAACGTCCAAAAAACGAACAAGGCAAATGCCGAGGCCAACACATTCATTATCACCGATTTGATCTTTTCCTTTCCCCATTCCGTCGCGGCTGACGTTAAACCATTTCGTATATCACTGTCGTAGTCATAGAAAGAAAAAAGGAGCAGGTTCGCGTAGTTGATGAGTATCATACACGCAACGAGAGACAGACTGGCAAACGAAGCATCCATGTCTCCTGAAATTCCTGGCAACACCACCATACCGCAACACACCACGACGGATACAAACAACTCTTTGAACCACGAGGTTTTTAAACGCTTTACCACATGAACCAGTGAAAAATAGAGGATAACGAGGGCAGTTAATCCAAGGCCGAACTGCAACAGTTTCGGAGTTAAAAAATAATAGGCAACGAAGAGATTAAACACGGCTAATGCCGAAACCGTTGGCACGATAATTTTCCGGTATCGAAAGTGAATATAGTGCCGAACTGAGACCGACTCCTCACCTTGTTTCATCCCATCCAATACGTGGTCGAAACTGTAAATAATCCAGATGGTTGAGCCTAACAGCCAATAGAAAGCATACCCCAGATGGGCATGGAACAATTGACCAAAAAAATACGCTGTTGAAACCGCTCCTGCTACAACCAGCAGGCTAAAACAATTGATAAAATCGACAACACCAAGTTGGGAGATGCTAAGACCTCTGGGATTGGTAGCCATGCCTAAACCTCGGCTACTACCTCTTTTACCTCGGGGTAAACCTTGCGGATGCTTTCTTCGATGCCCGCCTTCATTGTAATGTGGCTTATTTCGCAGTTGCTGCAGGCCCCTAATAATCTTAAACGAACTACATCATTCTCATCGACGCTAACCAGTTCAACGTCTCCACCATCGGCTTTCAGAAACGGCCTGATGTTGTCTAATGCTTGTTCTATTCTTTGTCGTGTCTCGGTACTCACACCAATAATATTAATTCGAAGTTACGTTAATTTACCAAACCCACCATACCATTCTTAATTGCTACTTGACGGGCCAACTCTCCTGCGAGTTTGACGTAGGCACTGTGAACAACGGAACCAGGCTTCAATGCCTCTCCCGAATCACCACACTGTTGCACCTCTTCAACAATTGGGATTTCACCCAACAAGGGTAATTTAAACTGTTCGGCAATAGCCTTACCTCCACCTTTTCCAAACAGGAAATATTGTTTATCCGGGTTGTCTTCAGGAGTAAAGTAACTCATGTTTTCAACGATGCCGAAGATTGGTACATTGATATTTGGGTTAAGAAACATATTCACGGCCTTGCGGCAATCTGCCAAGGCTACTTCTTGGGGCGTTGTAACGATTACCGATCCGCTCACAGGCACTTGTTGTGCAATAGTCAGATGAATATCTCCGGTTCCTGGAGGAAGGTCAAGAATTAAATAATCCAAATCCCCCCAGTTTACATCGGTGGTAAATTGTTTAATCGCTGAAGATGCCATCGGCCCTCTCCATACAATTGCCTGATCGCGGTCAACCAGGAATCCAATCGAAATAATTTTGATGCCGTCTTTCTGCAAGGGCTCCATTTTACCGTCTACCTGCCCGGGCTTTTGCCCCTGCAAGCCAAACAACGTTGGTATACTAGGTCCGTAAATATCGCCATCGAGTATGCCCACGGAGGCTCCCATTTGAGCAAGCGTTCGTGCCAGGTTTACGGCTACTGTTGATTTGCCAACTCCTCCTTTTCCGCTTGCCACCGCAATGATGTTTTTAACGCCTGGTAACACTTCCTTCACCTCCCGGCTTGAAGTTACCTTACTGGTCATGTTGGGTTCCACCTCGAGCTCCTTGCCCACAAAGTGTTGAACCGCATTGATGCATGCATTACGGATCATATCCTTCATTGGGCATGCTGGTGTAGTGAGTTCTACATCAAACGTAACCTTGTTTCCCTTGATCACTACATTCTGGATCATGTTCAAGGTGACCAGATCTTTTTTCAAATCCGGATCATCTACATGGCTCAGTGCCTTCTTTACCGCTTCTTCTGTAACACTCATTTTACTGGTTTCTTGCCAATCATTCTCCTATTCATCTTTTTGATAAACCAACCGAAAAACTTGGATTCACCAAAGATTGAACCTATTGTAAACAACAACAACTGATAGATGAAATAGATTGCTACGAGTTTGATAAAAAATGCCAGCCACGCATTGTCAATCTCAATTCCCAATACATTGAACAGGGCCTTTCGCACCACTACGGTTGCCGACCCGGTTATAGCAAAAATGAGAAATATCTTGCCCATTCGACGGTCAGATTCTATTTCCCACTTGGTCTTCCAGGCTTCCCAAAGCTTTTTCACGTTG
>JAEPQQ010000071.1 GCA_017640445.1 Bacteroidia bacterium
AGTTGCTTCTGGGAAGGTCAGGAGGGCAGTTTCCTTTTATGGTTGTTTTGGGAGGCAGGTCTCGGCCTGGTACTGGTGTTAAAGCCTTCTACCTGGCAAAGCCCGGTTATGGCCGTTATTTTATTGTCTCAAGCCGTTCTGGCTTCCATGTTATTGGGTATTGAAATTCCGTGGCTCGGAGATTACAAATTTGGCAGCAGTCCATTTATACTGTTGCGCGAAGCTGACCCTTCGGTTCTGGAACTCCCAGTTCTGGCCATGCAAGACATCCCTAAATCAGATTACTTACGCGTAATTACCGACGGTACCGGATTGAACCCATTGTTGCAGAATTACTGGATGGTGATCCACCCTCCTACCCTGTTCTTTGGTTTTGCCACCACCATTGTTCCGTTTGCATTTGCCATTGCCGGCCTTTGGACCAAACAATACAAGGAGTGGATGAAGCCAGCACTGCCATGGGCACTGATCTCCGTAATGGTTTTAGGTGCAGGAATTATGATGGGAGGCGTTTGGGCATATGAGTCACTCAGCTTCGGTGGTTACTGGGCCTGGGATCCTGTGGAGAATGCATCGCTTATACCCTGGCTAATTCTCATCGCCGGTGTTCATGTTATGATTCTCAATCGGGTTACCGGTTCTTCATTGATCCTAACCTATCTGCTTATATTGGGTACCTTCATCCTGGTACTATACGCCACATTCCTTACGCGAAGTGGGGTATTAGGCGACTCATCGGTGCACTCGTTTACCGACCTCGGTTTGTCGCAACAACTTCTGGTATTCTTACTCATGTTTGTGTTGTTACCCGTTTTGGTTTCATTCAAATATGTGCGGGCACGATGGCTATATTTTGGAGCCATGGTTCTCCTGTTTCTGATCAACGTATTGGTTGGACACTTCATCGTCTGGCTCAACATCTTGTTCCTCATGGGTTCGTTGATCGGTTTTATACAGAACCTCAATGCTCACTTACCTCTTTCAAAAGCAGAGGAAAGTGTGTACAGCCGTGAATTCTGGATGTTTGTGGGGTCACTGGTACTTCTGTTCTCAGCCATTCAGGTGCTGAGCACTACCAGCATACCGGTTATGAACAAGGTTACTTCAGCACTGAGCTGGATGTTTATGCCGCTTTACGAACTGACTAATATTCAGGTTTTTGAAAAAATGGCAACTGGTGATGTTGCTGAACCAATTGAGGCCATACAGCACTATAATCGCTGGCAGCTACCAATCGCCCTGGTGATTGCCCTGCTAACAGGTGTTGGACAGTTCTTTGCTTACAAAAAATCCAGTAAACGGAATCTCGCTAAAAACTTTGGTATTGTAAGCCTTAGCTCATTGGTACTTACCGTGATAGGCATCCTGGTGTTTAAACTTTCGTTTAAGGATGGGGTACTCATAATTGCATTTTTGTTTACGAGTGTTTTTGCCATTGTTGGTAACGCCTGGTTCCTTATTCGTGCATTACGACTCAAGTGGAATCTATCAGGAGCCTCGTTGGCCCACATCGGTTTTGGACTGATGATGGTTGGCGTTCTGGTAAGTTCAGTTAAGAAGCAGGTGATTTCTCAGAATATGAGATACTCCTACGGTGAAAATTTCGACGAAAAGGAAAACCGCGAAAACATCTTACTGGTAAAGGACAAACCATACCAAATGGATCAGTACTCGGTAACCTACAAAGGCGACACCACTGAAGGCCCAAACACCTATTACGAGGTACATTACCTTGATACCTCAAATGGTGAGGAGTTCTCGCTCTACCCAAATGCTCAGTTTAGTCCTGAACAGGGATTAATGCCAAACCCCGACACAAGACACTATCTCACCCGAGACATATACACACACGTGTCTATGGTTCCGAAATCGTCTAGCGACGAGTGGGAGGATGACGGAAAGGACACACTAAGCATAGGCGACACGCTCTTCTCGAACAAAGCCATGGTAGTGCTGCGAGACGTTCGAATAGCGCAGGGCGACACCATTAGCAGTCAACTTGCCGGTCACGAGCTGCACATAGCAGAACTTGTTGTTACCTACGGAGATAGCACGGTTACTGCCAGACCAGTATTTGGCATTAAAGACGGTATTAATTATTACAACATTTTCTCTGTTGCCGAGTTGGCCAACATTCGGTTCAACTACACGCCACAAGAGGTTGACGGCGAGCTAAAACACGTGATTGAAACGTCTATCAAACCTGAGCGTTACATTGTAATGAAAGCCATCATGTTCCCCTATATCAACTTGTTATGGACGGGAACCATCATCATGATAATTGGGTTTGCTCTTTCTGTCAGACGAAGACTGAAGGAGGGTAAACGATGAAACTAAAAATTGGATTCATCGGGTCAGGCAATGTTGCCTGGCACCTCGCCCACGCACTAGACTCAGCAGGGCATACGATTAGCCAGGTTATTAGTCGGAACGAAAACCACGCAAAAGAACTTGCAGGTAAGTTTGGTGCTTTTTTCTCAAACCGGTTAGACACCTTCGACACGCGGCTTGATGTGTGTCTGATATGTGTATCAGACGATCAAATCGATCAGGTCATAAACGCCTTACCGGCATCGACCTGCATTATCGCCCATACCTGTGGGTCTCAGCCCTTAGATGTACTTCAACCAGCATCACCTAATATTGGTGTTTTCTATCCACTTCAGAGCTTCTCAAAACACAAGGTGGTGGATATGTACAAAGTTCCATTCTTACTGGAAGCTTCCAACAACCGAACATTTGACCGTCTTGAGAGCCTCGCTGATGGTATTTCAAACAAGGTGAGCAGAGCAAATTCTGAAACAAGGCTTAAATACCATCTCGCTGCTGTTTTCGTCAATAACTTCGTTAACAACCTATTCGACAAAGCCGCCCAATACCTGGAGGCCAGTCATTTGGACTTCTCGGTACTCAAACCAATAATTCTTGAAACCGCTTCCAAGGTGCAGGAACTTACTCCCAAAGAGGCTCAAACAGGTCCGGCGAGGCGAGGTGATATTGAAACACTCACAAAACATAGAAAACTGCTTGCCAACCACCCTCGACTATTAGAACTGTACGATTTTCTGTCCAGTGATTTAGGACAGTCGGAGGAATGATCGTGCTTTTAGCTGAACAGCACTGAGCAGTTTAGCAAACAGAATTCAGCCCGTCAAAATACAAACACCTGGTTTTCAATAATTTAAATCGAGGGCATTGCTTTTGCATTTCTCTAGTGACCATTTATTGATTTTATGAAAATACGATACCCTTCTCTACTCTTGGCGGCACTACTCGTCTCCCCTTTCCTCAGTGGCGCACAAATAATTGATCAGATAAAATCGGCCTCTGATGAACATTCATCCTCTTCTTCCTCCTCTGGGAGTTCTGACGTAAGTGATTCTTATTCCAACGATTATTATGCTGAACCAGATCTCATAACCTATTTCGTGGTAGAACCCTTTATTGGTAGCAATCCACTCTTTGATCGAACTCGCGACCCCAATCGTAAATACAATTATTTTAAACTACACTATCGCCAGAGTATTGACCCCCGACGGGTGGTGCTCTCTGTTCCCGAATGCCAGGCCACGTTTGGCAACTACTACATGGCTGTTCGTATAAACGCACTGATAGAGCCACGCGCTAAAGACGTTGATCGATATTCTACTTTTGATTGGCAGTTCCTGGGGTTTCAAACCAGGCCAGACGCTCCCGTTGTGTTCAATCTGTCGACGGGCATCCTATCAGAATCCTACTCGGGCAATACCTATTGGGAGTTTGTTTCAGGCCTGGGCATCAAACTCAACAAACAATTTACACTATATGGGGAGGGCCGATATTGCCAGGACAACTCCGTAATAGTACGAACGGAAGCAACCGTTGGCACCAACCTGATTGTTTACCGTAACAAGAATTTCTCAATAGATGGAAAGGCCTTTTTTACCACCTCGATGTATTACGAAGAGGTACCGGTGGAAGGTTTTGGACTTGGGCTAGGAGTGAGTTTCTAAGATCGATATGAAAACACTCATTACCCTTACTTTAACACTGTTTGCGTTTCTTTCCTTTGGTTCTTCAACCGTTCAATATCCCGACAGTTTAACAAACGGATCTGAAAGGATAGCTTACCCATCACTGCGATACTATCAGTCGTTCGATTATGGTAGTTATTCAAACCACCAGGTGGAAGGGAAACTCGTTCTCCATAACTATTATGCTTCCGCTCGATTTAATCGACTTTTGCGCGCAGCTGCTAAAGAGTCAGAAGTAATAGGAACCTATGAGGTTCACTTCCTTGGCTTACATACTACACCTGGCGATTTCCTGGTTTTTAATGTCTCACTGGGACTTGTTGGCGATCTAAGACAGAACAAGGTCTACCCGGATTTTGCGACCGGCCTTCGACTAAACCTGGATAACAACGTTTCGTTGATGGGAAGTGCTCGTAGGTCATCCGCCGACTTACAATTTGCTCGTTCAGAAGTTAGTTTGGGCCTTGCTTATCCCATTCTGGAACGATCAGACTACTCGTTATATCTGGAAGCTCACTACCGCTCATCTTCGTATCGACTCCAATCGAGGAAGGTACTTATCGACGTCTTTGGCTTGGGAGCCAACGTCCGGTTTTAACTATTCGTTCAGCACGTAGTCCATTTCACATACGGGGCAAGTACCTGTTGTATCCGACCCGCTGCCTTCACAATGCATGGGGCAGATGTATTTCGATGTGTATTCCGGACCTGATCGATCTACTTCTTTTTCTAGATGTTCGTGTTTCGTTTGATGTTTGGGTGTTGAGGTTTTAGACGTACAGCCTACCAGCGCCATACAACAAATTGACACTAAACCGAGAAGTCGTATTTTCATGAAACAAAGATACAACGTGGAAAATTTTATTGCTTGAAACCCAATAAAATAAAGCGTTTGAGCAAATATGACATGGAAACTGCATAATTATTACGTATGTTTACTCTATGAAAACCAGGACGCAAAGGCTTAAAGATTTCACTACTGCAGTTAGCCAGAAGTCCACTGCTTACGATTATTTCGCAATCTGTCATTCCTTCGTAAATCAAATCAAGATGTTCAACGATTTGCGAAAGTTTAATGAAATAAAACAGGCGGAACTTTCGTAGTATTGGTGCATCGTTGATTCTGAAACAGTGAAAAAGATTTTTCAAACTCTTAGTGTGTTAGTACTCATAGTGCTAAGCACTTCGGCATATGGACAAGGCGTTGATATAAACCCTTCATTAAAATGGAAGTTTGTTATCAGCCATGAGGTCCAGTTTAACTCGGGTAACTTCATCACGTATGAGTTCCCCGCAGAAAAAAACTACGACTATATTTTTACCATTACACACAACCTCGATGGGCTCCATGCTGCCATTCTGGTTTACGATCTGCAAGACGGGCTGGTTGACAAAATGGTATTGGATGACAATCAACTTTCCGTTGACCTTCCGTTCGACGTTGAACAATCAGGCACTTATCGGGTAATAATTGGTTTAA
This sequence comes from Bacteroidia bacterium, assembly GCA_017640445.1. GTDB lineage: Bacteria > Bacteroidota > Bacteroidia > NS11-12g > UBA9320 > UBA987. Next base: position 5,494 of record JAEPQQ010000071.1, read on the forward strand.
CCGACCCGGAGGGAAAGAAAGGAGACCTGCTACCGGGGCATTTTACCCTGATTCGTCGCCCCAAGGTATAAACCTCAAAAAAAACGCTACTCTCCATTTACCTTCTCTTTTTATTACGTATGAATCGAGCGTAATAGAAATGATATGAGAAAAGTTTTTTTGATCCTTACCTTCATCTCCACCCTGTTTGAATACGGCCTGGCCGATGAAATAGAAAAGAAAGTACAATCGAAGATAACGGGAGTAACGGTATTTATGCAGGGCGCCCAAATCGCCCGCACAGGAACCACTACCATACCAAAAGGTACATCCGTTGTGGTTTTCGAAGGTGTATCCCCCTATCTGAACCAACAAAGTATTAAAGCATCCGGAAAGGGTAGTTTCACCATTATGGATGTTCGGTACCGATATGTTTATCCCGAACCAGTAGAAGAAGACACACGGGAAACCGACCGCATTCAAAAAAAGATCGACCGATTGAACGATTCTCTTTCTGATCTAAACCTGAGAATCTATAACATTCAGGAGAAGAAAACCGGAATCAGAACAGAAAAGAACTTACTTCTAAACCACCCACTTATGACGGGCAAGGGAAAACCCGACTCCCTGGCTTTGTTAATTGGCACCCTCGATTATATAGAAGTTAAACTGCAAACCCTGGCCGACCGTGCACTAAAAATAAGCATTGTAGAGGCCAAGATGCTAAAACAGCGTCAGGCCATGAGCAAACGTCTCAACGACCTCCAACTGTTTATACGCAATCAACCCAGACCCGAACCAAACAAACCTAAACATCAGGTGCTGGTTGCCGTTATGGCGAAGGCTCAAACCACAGCTAAACTTGAAATAAACTACAAGGTGAACCGGGCTGGTTGGTCGCCCTGGTACGACATCACCGCCAAAGATGCCGGAGATGATATAGAACTGGTTTACAAAGCAGCTGTATACCAGAACACTGGTGTGGATTGGAAAAATGTGAAGTTACGCATTTCAAATGCAAACCCAAATCAGAGCAACGTAAAGCCCGTACTTCCAAGGTGGTACATCGATTACTACCGCCACCAGGCAGAACGTCGTCTTAAAAAAACTCCCAACCGGTATTTTGAATCACGTACCGACGCAGTAGCTGAAGACGAAGCTGAAGTAGCAGACGTTGAAATACTCGAAGACAAAGATGCCAGTATGGCCTACGACTTCAGTCAGAAAATGCAAAACTTCTCGTCCATTGAGTTTGATATTGACCTGCCTTACTACATCAAATCAAATGCAAAAACCCACTTTGTTACGGTGCAGAAACACAATCTGGCGGCAAAGTTCCATCATTACATTGTTCCAAAACTGGATAAAGATGCTTTTGTAATTGCACAAATTACTGACTGGGAGAATCTTGACCTCTTAGTGGGAAGTGCTAACATTTATTTTGGCAACACCTTTATAGGACGCACGGTTATTGACCCGTCTATTGTTACCGACACACTGGAAGTTTCGATGGGACGTTATCGTTCACTGGCTGTAAAACGAACAAAGCTTAAAACCGACACCCGAAAACAGATTGTTGGAGCCCATAAAGTGTATACAGCCACCTATAAGATTGAGCTGCGAAACAACAGCGCAAACCCAATAGAGCTTACGCTGGAGGATCAAATTCCATTGACCCGGAACCAGGATATTGAAATTGAGCTTACCAAGCCTGATGGAGGTAAACTCAACGAGTTAACCGGTCTGATCTCGTGGGACATGAAACTGGACCCTTACAAGAAAAAGACCATTACGTTTACATACACCGTTAAGTATCCAAAAGAACAGGAAATTACCGGACTGTAACCGATATGCTTGCAAGCCTGTCACCAAGTGGCAGGCTTTTTTTGTAACAAAATGACCATTCAGCCGTACTACTAACAACAGAAGGTCGTTTTACCTGCACCTTAAAGAGTCAACTAAATCAAAAGAACACATTGACCCAACTTTCTGCCTGTACCAAGCGTCCTTCTACTATGACCAGGTGGCCACTGAGCATTATTCTTACCTGTTTATGCTTTTTCGCTTACGGGCAAGTAAACCTTAAACGACCCTATTTATTGAATCGTGGTAATACGCGCGCGCTATCACACCATCTCACAAAGAACTGTTCGAACGACAGCCAACGGGTTGCCAATATTCACTATTGGATTACCCATCATATAAAGTATGATGCAAAACGGTACGTTCGGTGGAAAACCAACAATCAGGAAACATCCAACGTTTTAAGACGACGTAAAACCCTGTGTACCGGCTATTCCAACCTGTTTCACGATTTGTGCACACACATTGGTGTTAAATCAGTTGTAGTTCATGGCTACACCAAAAACACTATGGTAGACGCATGTGACACCTTTTATCTGCCCGACCATAGTTGGAACCTCGTAAAGTACAATAACCGCTGGCACAATGCCGACAACACCTGGGATGCCGGATATGTGGAGTACTACAAAATGGGGCCAATCCGAAGTTTGTTTTCCAGAATTACTTTCCGATTGGTAAAACCAATTAAGTACAAACCCCACTTCGTAAAGGCACCAATGAATTATTATCTTGGACTACCATCAAACAATTTTACCGTTAACCACTTAGCGGTCAATCCGTTGCTCCAGGATTTCTCGACTACGTTTTATTCAAGCGATTTCGAATCGGACAGTGCATTTTATTACCAACAAGGAATGCTTCAAAGAACTCAGCCAATCAGCGGTCACGACTTTGCAGACCTGTATTACAGCTTTGAACGCACCGAACAGTCTAAAAGTGACGGTTGGCACGCTGCCAACCTAAATCCTAAAAATCAATACGGTTTGGCTCACTATTATTCACTCGAACTCCGCGACCATTGGAAAGACTTTGTGGAAGATCAAAAAGAACACGCTAAAGACAGCGTTGTGCTAAAGAAACTGATTCGTATGTCGGATTCCGTAGCGCATTTTTGTCGTCTTAACGACAGTCTGCTTTGGGAAGAATACCTCGACCTACGAGCTAAACACAGAGATAAAAGACGAATTCAACGTGCTTACACGGGCAGCTACGAGACCTACCTAAAGAGAAAAGAAAGACGGCGATCAATGACAAATGATCGCATTTTGCGAAAGAAAAACCTAACCAAGAGGCGAAAAGCATCTAATGAAAAACGCTACTCAGCACTATTGTGGCGACACATGACCAGTAGTGTACGATGGCCCAAAAAAGCCAGAGAGACCCGTGCAGATCTGGCAGTGGAGCAGTTTAACGCTTATGCCGATAGCTTAAAAGACGTACGAACTCAAATGATGGGACTCCGTCAACGTATTTTGTCATGGAGCGATACGGTTTCTGCTCATACAAACCAACAAGCCCAGTACATTCATTCTGTGGCAGGGCATTTTAACGGATTGCTGTTCATGCGCATCCGGATGGTTGACGATTACGACCTTCCTATTCAAAAGGAAAAATCGGGATTCATTCATCACTCCATTTCTGATTCTGTCATTCGACTTGACTTCCATTACAAAACCAGTCTAAAGATGTTCGACTCTCTTTACAAATTGGGAAGACAGAACTACCGCTTTGTACGAAAGCAATACACCACTTTGAAAAAAGTGAAGCGAAGCACTCATCGTCGTACCATGTACTTCGCCCTGGTAGATCAATTTAGAAAAAGTCTGCAAAAAGGTAAATCTACCGAGAAGGAGGCTCTTGACTTTAGTCGTCGCGAACTAAAACGCCTTAAACGCATAAATCGGCATTCGGCACCCACAAAACGGGCGAAGAGCTATGCCGCTTCTGAAAAGAGAGTAGGCCAACCCGCTTCATTTTATAAGTTCAAACGGAAAAAACTCAGACGAGACAACCAACAACTTTCGCGATTTGCCCGACGTGTTCATAACAAAAGCTCGTCGCACCTGTTGCGTTTGAGATTGGAGAAATCTCTAAAGTAACTTTGACTCGATGGTGGGATACCCTCTATCCCCCTGAAGGTTGTAAAAATCTACAAAGTGAAACTTGTAAAAGAAGCCTTTTGAAGTTTGCATCAGGAAGTTCTTTTCGGGAAACACCACATAAAAGCCTTCGTTAAGGTCAAACTCTTTCCAATCATAGCCCACAATGTCGTGGTTCCATTGAAACGAATAGTCAACGGTGTCTGACAATGTAATATCGAGAAAGTCTTTATCCTGAATGGATATGACCCGGGTTTTGTATGGGTTGATGAGGGCACCAACTACGTTGTAAGGGATGTCTTCCTTCTCAAAATAGAAGATATACTGACGGAAAATTAAGTCGTAGTTTTCCTTAGGTGGTTCCACACTTACCTGTTGGTCATTGGCAAAAGAGAAATACACCCGATTGTACACTTCATCTTTGGTGAGCGTTGTTGTTTTGTAGGTCGTTTCTTTAAGTCGGGCATAGGTTATCTCAAGTTTGTCATCTACCAACTTGAAGAGGGCTTTTACAAAGCCTATCGGTTGCCCACTCAAATCGTTGCCAATGTTAATTACGTAAACCTTGTTGGTTGTATCCCAACCTACCAAAGCGGTACTGTCGTCTCGCCCATTGCTCCAATCCCATACAAATTCAAGACCTGCGGTATCGCTAACGGCGTTCAGATCTGTCGCATTTGTCTTGGCGGCGTACATACTGTTCCCCGTGTTCAGATAGATCGAAGAATTGCCTGGCTCTGAACTAAAACTTAGGTCCCAGTCTGTTCGCAAAATGGTCTTAACCACTTCATTCCTTTCAAGACTGTAGAACAACTGGTTTAAATATTTGGGGCCCATTTCAACCGAACTAACCTCAACATCACCTCTTGGAAACGGTTTAACGGGTTCATCTGGTTCGAAACAACCTGTTAATCCAACCAACAGTACACATATGTATCCTACAGATCTTCTCATTTTGTCAACTTTAGAATCCCTTTGATAAAATAACTTCTTCCGGTTCCTATTGCGAGGTTCGCTGGTGCTGAAGTATGGACACCTCCACTCGACTGAACTCTATTGGCTACGTTTTCAACACCCAAAACGTTCTTGGACCCAATGTTTAACTGGAACCGTTTCTCAAAGAAGTGGCGAGCCAGTTGAACATCCATCAAGGTATATCCATCGATTCTGCTCTCCTGAATTTCATCGGTCTCTGAACTCAGATTAAAAACCGATTTAGGCCCGTTGTACTTCACATATACGTTGAGCGTTGTCTTCCCAAACTTTCGGGAAAGGTTGGTCAATAACTCGTTGTACGAGAACTGTGCTTTTGAACCTTCTCCGGCATTTGAAACCGATTCAACCCGGGTAAACGACCACCCGAGGTTTAAGCGCGTTTTAGGGCTTGCGATACCCAGCTTAACATTTCCACCAGCACTTTTGAATCGGTCGAGATTCACATAAGTGTATTCAGTGGCAGTTATTCCAGCGAGGGTAATCTTATCGGATATATCGTTATAAAAAACAGAGACAGAAGGGCGAACAAACGTGGTTTTCAGCTTGTGGAAACCGGTTGCCGAAAACTGGAAGTTGTGCGACCGTTCGGCTCTTAGATCCTGGTTTCCCACAACGTTGTGGTTTACATCTACAAAGTACAGATATAGTTCTTTGATATCCGGAGCTCTAAACCCACGACCATAACTTAGCCGGTAAACATAATCTTTATGCTTATAGCGGGTAGACAGGGTTGGTGCCAACGGTGCATCGTAGCTTGAGTTATACGCAACCCGTAAACCAGGTTTTATGCTCAGTTTCTCACGTATTTTTATTTCGGAAGTGGCAAAAATGGCAAGATCGGTAATTGCCTTATCGCCTCCTTCAATCCGGGCTCCGTTGCCCGTTTGGTGCAACAGGTCATAACCTATTTGGTAACTTATTGGACGCTTTAAAGAAAACGCACTGTATGTGCCTCGGGCCATTGCTGCGTTAAACCCGGTTGTATCGTTTCCTCCATCATTCACCACCTTTCTGGTATTTAGGGTAACGAGGTCCTTAAAAAATTTGTTTCGCAGACGTGTATAAACGTTGTACGCCAGATAACCGCTGAATCGCTTATTCGTATCCAGTTGTTTGTTAACCTGTATTTTTTGATCAAATCGACGGGTTCTAAACTCCTCGTCGAAAGCCGTCTCGTAGTACGATGGAAGTGGTTTCCCCTTATTTAAAAGTAGTTCACTAAACACCTCTGTTTTAATCAACACTTCGGTCCGTTCGCCGCTTCTGCTGATTTGGAAACGGCCATTGTACTGTTCCTTGGGTTTCCATAGGTCGAACCGACCCTGGTCTTCGGGGTTCCAGCCTGCGAAAAAGTTTCGACTTACGCCTGCCCGAATGTTATATTTCTTAATCTGTCTGCCTGCGGTAACGGAAACGTTATCCTGGCCATTTGTTTCATGGTAACCGTCTACATTGATTTCACCAGCGGTAGACGTCTTCTTTTTGGTAATGATGTTGATTACACCTGCGAGGGCATTACTGCCGTATGCAGTAGACACAGGTCCTTCCACGATTTCAATACGCTCAATATCGTTTAGGTTTATCTGAGAGAGATCGATGTTGCCGTCAAGTCGGCCAATAACCGGGACTCCATCAATTAATATTTTAACGTTTTGTCCTGATACTCCCATCAAGCTAACAGAGCTTCCGGTGGAGTTATCGTTGCTGATCTGAACGTTCATTTGTTGGGCCAATGCATCTCTCAGGTTGAACACCGACCGATTGTCTAGTTCCTTTTTTGTGAGTACTAACACCTTTTCAACCGATTTGGTAGACGACTGCGGTTTTGGCTGAATAGTAACAACGGCCTGACCGAGCATTTCGTCGCTTGGTTGAAGTGTTATGTTGAGGGTTTTATGCTGGTTAACCTGAATTGGGGAGATGTAGTCGAGGTGACCAATAGCTGAAACCTTAACAAAGTAATTCCCATTGGGCACTTCCAGTTTCGCTCTACCCAACTCACTAGCCACGGCGTACCCCACAACACTCTCACCATGGAAGCTTTTATCGACCGATACGAGAATATCGGCGTATTCGATTGCCTCCTTATCCTTTTGGGAGTTAATTGAAATAAAAAGCTGGCTTTGAGCATGCACCACACAGCCCAAAGCCAGCAAAATAGAAAATAAGAAACTCTTTTTCAACCTACTTGATGATCAATTGCTTTACTGCAGAACCCTCAGTGGTTTCAACAGCCATAAAGTATAATCCAGTAACGAGGTCGTTGGTTGCAATAGAAGCTGACTCCTGAACAGAAACCAACTGCATTGCCTGGTTATATACACGAACCTCTACAAGTTGAGTATTATCGTCTAATGAGATATTAATAGCACTACCCTGGTTTACCGGGTTAGGATACACATTTACCCGAGAAGCTGCGATGGTTTCAATACCTACACCACTCGCCATTTTTTCTTTTACGAAGTAGAAGTTACCCAATGGGCCGCCTTCGTATTTAGTGAAGTACATCTTCCACATCTGACCACCGTCTAGTTTTACGAAGTACGCACGGTCTTCCTCATATTCGTAAGCCGTACCGTTCCACGACTTCCAATCAGACCCAATTTCGGTCATGTTAGTACTCCAGTTAAGGTTCGAAGTATCATCGCTGGTAACGTCCATTCCGTCTCGTTGCGCAACCTGAACGTTTTTGTTTATTTTCACTCCGGTAACCGGGTAATCAACAAACTGTCCCGGGCCAGTAGGGATTGGAGAAATGTATTCTGTAAATACAACGTCCCACTCCTCGGTATCTGGCTCTCTTACCATAAACATCTCATCTTTCAATGAGTAGAATCCAAAGTTCTGAGCACCAATATCGTTTTTCTTTAACTCTACTGTCTTTTCGTTGCTACCATCTACGTTTGCATAGGTAAACTTGTAGACACCTGAAGCCAACTCGTTTACGTATAGTTTACGCATAGAACCATCTTCCAACTCAACAAGAAAAACAGAGTCTCCTGTGATCACGTGATTTGAAACATTATACGTGCCCCATCCAAGGTCAAACTCGCTGCTTAGGTTGTGATTAAAAGCACCTTTCGACCAGGATTCTCTTGAGTTTTGAGTAGTAGGCCAAGCAGCATAACCAGTGGTATCAAACGATGCCCAATCCTTTACCTCGTATGGGCTGGAATAAAGCATAATTCCTTTTTGGCCATTGATCAACACCGAAGCAGTAAAGCCCTTGCTTTCAAAGGCAATGTCCCAGTTGTCGCGATCTGCGGTAAACTTCTCTCCTGTGTGAAGGTTGTAATACACATCCATGGTATTACCCGAAGTCTTCACTGTGTCGGTAATTTCTTGAGCGTTAACCATGCTTGTTGCAAGCGCGGCAAACAATATCATTCCGATTCTCTTCATTACTATAATTTCTGTAAATTTCAAATTGTAATGCAAAAGTGCTGTCCGGTTCGGGTTATTTTTGCCGACAGATGGAGAAATAATATCGCTAAAAGTTGAAACCGGTTGATTTATGTCATCCTTCAATTTTCCAAGCGTTTACAGGCAACACAAAGCAAAAGCCTTATTTCATGAACACCAAGAATATCGACAAAGTTGCGGTTCGGGAGCACTTAAATACTGAGACGTCAAAGCTCATGGTCTTTGATTGTACTTCTGCGCCTTTAAATCATCAAATGGTGCTGAATTCCGATGCGGTACACTTCTTTTATTGTAAATCGGGCGAGCCCATTTTTCAGTTTTCGGAGCACTACCAACGACCGCTTCCTGAGGGTTCGTACTTTACCATATACGATCAGGGACGAGATCTCAATCTAAATCTCCACGCTCAATGTGGTCAAATCGTTTACGTTTCGCTCGACACCGAGAGCATTCACAACAACTTGCTCGAAGACCGAAGGGCGATGGTTGAACTAGGCTTTAAAGGTTTTGGTGTTCGTGATTATTCGGTCAACAACATCAGCTTCGCTGTTGACCTTGTGTTGGACTCACTTTTTGATCTCAAAGCCCCTACCCTATTGAAGAGTGTGTACTACAAAGCAAAGATTATGGAACTTTTGAGTTTCACCTTCGACGTAAAAGAAGACCACTTGTATGAGGCATGTCCTTTTCTTAAGGAAAAAGATAACGTGGAGCGGATTAAGCGCGCCCGAAACATACTCATCGACAACCTCAACGACCCTCCTGGTTTATCCGAACTTGCCAAACAGATAGGAATGAACGAATACAACTTAAAAGTAGGCTTCAAGAATGTTTATGGGCTACCTGCCTTCAAGTATCTTCAGGAGCACCGACTTAATCTGGCAAAGAAGTGGCTCAGTGAAGGGCAGTGGCAGGTTGCAGAGATTGCAGATCGAATCGGATACAAAAGTTCCAGCCACTTCATTGAAGCCTTCCGCAAGAAGTTTGGCAACACGCCAAAGAAATTTATGCAATCGAAGCAGTAACTGATCTACTTTTGGTTGGCTCTTTTGAAGGCAAGATTCAACTCCTTAAAGTCGAGTTTTCCATTTACCTCTTTCAGATATTCAGCCACTACCACCGCCTTTTTGATCCGGACTTCTGACGATTTAGGAAGCCCCATGATGTGTAGGAGATTGCGTTGCTTTCCAGGCGTTAGTGCGTGAAATATGCGATCTACATCTTCATCCATCTGAAGCAGGGCCTCAAACGCTTCCGGCATAGGAAGGCCATACTTACTCTCGTCTGGAACCAGTTCAACTGAAACTTCATCCCCAACAGCTGCCTTTAGCTTCTTTCGTGCAGCAGCGTTAAAATTGATAAAATATCGGCCCTCACCCAGTGGCATTAACGCGCATTGAAACGTGTATTCCTTATTGATGGTACAAACCACACGTTTGGTCTCCTTCCCCCTGTACTTTTCGACCACAGCTTGCGGCACTTCAAAGCCTACACCCCAGACTTTACCGGGTATTTCAATCACCAGAGAAGAAAACGCATCCATGTTCATTTTTTTATTTATGGTACAAAAATGGTATATTCGTAACGCTACTACAAACTCACAGGAACTGAGTTTATTAATTATTGATGAATTTTAATTACTAAAAAATGTTACTGCTACTATCTATTTATCTTACCCGAAGATTTCGTATTCGCAAGGCCTAGCCAACTTCCACATATCGATTTAGACGTCCTTATATTTTAAGGCTTATGGCAATTTAATGCGCTTTTGTTTCGTTAATTTGTGAAACTGTAATTACACTATTTCATGTTTGCTAAAACGACCTTAATGACCATGGCCCTGCTGTGCTTTTTCCAAAGCTTTGGCCAACTTAAAATCACACAAACCCAATTCAACGGCGAAACATACAACGTATACCCAGTACGACTCCCATTTCTGAACGATGAAGACGAAGGCGGCTACGGAGACTATATTGAAGACGTATCGTATGGATACTCTTTTGAAGGAACAAGCCGCTACATAAGTATTTACTGGAACAGCTACCCGGATTTTAAAAATGGGCACTGGAAATCGGAGACCAAGGAGTTTTTTCTACCCTACAATCCCTTTCAGTTAAAAGATGGTAAATACCTGGCCTACTATAAAAAACGGGCACTAAAATGGGATCAAGACGGGTTTCCGGTATACGAGCACGCCGACACCGTAATGGTGGCCGTAACGTTTGAGTTGGTTAACAATAAGAAACATGGTAAAGTGGTGTGGTACGATTATGGAAAGGAGCGACACATTCTTCAGGAATGCGCTTATTCGGAAGGTGAGAAATCGGGTAAGTGGACCATTTACAGAGAAAACGAGCAACTCTCATATACCTACTTAAAGGGTGCCTTAAACGGTGAGTGGCTTCACACCAAAAAAGATCGTTTGTATGAAAAAAAGACCTATGTACTAGGCTCTATTAATGGCGATGCTGTTCGATACCGCAATGACAAACCAAAGCAGATTCGGGAACAAGCCATTTGGAATATGGGCTCGCTTCTTGAACGTAAGGAATTCGACAAAAAAGGTAAGATGGAATACTGGTACAACCGGAATTTCGGTGACGGAAAATATGGCAAACGTTACGAGGACGGAAAACTCACTGAAGAACGATACATAAGAGACACTTCGGGTTTAAGCCGGACAGTTACTTTTTTTGAAAATGGAAACGTAAAGGAAGATTATACCGATTATCGCAGTTATGCGGTCAGAGGCTTTGACAAGGAAGGCTTTGAACGCCCCTATTGGTATAAGTTTTTCGACTTTACGGATGACATAGTGAGCCCTTATAATTGCGTAAGGTATAAACAGTTCTACGAAAATGGTAGAATTCGATTAGAGTATGACCTACGCGTTGACACGCTTACCACTCCTCTAATCACGTACCGTTCGGATGGCACCAAAGAGTCTCAATTTGAGCTCGAACGCAACCCACAATCGGGTTATCTCAAACACATTACCGATTTCACAACCACCGATTTAGTTTATCGCAAACGTTTGCTTCGACGTAGTTCGGAACTTCTAGAAGAGTTCTACGACGCACAGGGAAACCTGATAAGGTTTGATTATGCTCCAGAATATCTAACCGCTAAATTCCCAGACAGCACCGGGTTTGTCGTAAGCGAAAAAGGTTCAAATTACTACGGCCGAACCTACGTCGCTTACAACCTTCTTCATACGAGCGAGGAGACTTACGCCTACCACTACAAGGGAAAAGATCTAACAAGAATTGAAACAAGAAACTTTCTGGATGATGGCATGCCCATGGCAGAGGTTCAGTACATCATCCCGGATAAAAAAGGCGATTTCGAAGCGCGGTTTACCCATCAGGTATATACACCTAAGTTTCCTGCTAAGGAAGATCCTTTGCGATACGAAATCTTATTATACTACGGCAGGGTAGAACTACCACGAAAGGGCCTTCGTCTTACACCGGATTCACTTCAGTATCAGATTTACTACCACGGCAAACCCTTCAGCGGCGATGTTTACGTCGAAGAAAAGAACGAGCAATACAGCAAAAAGACCCGCAAGGGGTGGTACAAGGTTAAAGCCAAGGCAGAAAAAAAGCATCGGCACGGCCCTAAGGACACTGTGTTATACGTAGATGAATACTGGACCAGCAATGGTTCTACCCGAAAAAAACTTTTCGTTTATAATGGCCGTACAAGTGTTGCCACAACTTACTACAAATGGGGGTCGGGCAGCAGCGTTTCGTATAAAAATGGGAAGAAAGATGGCGAGATCAATGAGGGCTACTGCGATTTTTCAACCCATTACAAGAATGGCAGGATTCACGGTATTGAACGGCTCAACTCTACGGAGACAGAATATTTTAATGGTAGGCTTCATGGCGAACGAATTGAATTTGGTTATTACTCTCCTGAGACGAGCTACGATGGTCAGATCGACTATCGCGCCCACTTCCACCTCGACACCTTGCATGGTTGGTATATAAGCTATGTGCGCCCTATGGAGCCAAGCCAACAGGTGTATTTTAAGAAAGGACTACCTCACGGGAAGTATTGGAGGGGTAATGTAACCGCTCCAACTTCAGCACAGGTGACCCTAAATGAGGGCTACCTTGTGGACACCGCCTACTACTATTTCAATGAAGGCACGATAAAAGCCAAGGTATCACATCGACTTGAAGACCAGGAGTTCTTTTACCCTTATTACAAGGCACAACTAGATGGACAGAAAGAAGCGAAAGAAAAACTGGAGGCCTCGGGCAACTATACTTCTAGAGAACTGTATCTTCTTCTTAAGCCATATAAGTTCACAGGAATCGACATTCTCTCTGAAGACAAGATGATCGACTTTGAAGCAAACCGAACAGGGCACTATCAATATTTTTATAAAAACGGCATAATGGCTTCTACAGGTGAAGTTAGGAGCGGCTATAAAGTTGGAACTTGGAAGTATTGGGATCTCAGCGGTGGTCTTTACAAGAAAGTGGAACACGATAGTGACTGGTTTGTTAACCCAATTACCAAAGACTCCATTTTCTACTATGGTAAGGTCAAAATGTGGTACCCAAATGGAAAAGAACTGTTAACCGGGCTGATTCTATCTAAGATGGAACGATTTAAGTGCGACCAGGAAATGAAGGTAGACTTTGAGAACCTCTACTACCTTTCGTTCTACGACAAGGATGGGAATCAATCCTTAACACAAGCAGGTGGTAAGGTACACGAATACCACAACAACTCTGAGCGAAGACTTGAAGGTGAAATGAAAGACGGCAAACGCTTCGGAGTATGGAAGTTCTATGATCCAAATGGTCGGTTAGAAGAAACGGGAAAATATGTGGATGGATTAAAGGAAGGCCTCTGGATTGCCGGTGACCTGGAAGCGGTTCCTTACTACGAGGATCTCTGTATCAGTGGAGAAGTAGATGCTTACAAATTTCCCGACATTAAATCGACAGGATTCGTAACTCAACCCATTGTTATAAAGGAAATGCGATACAACTCCGGGAGTCTGAAAGAATCCGACAGTATTAAACTACTTCCGTTGTACTAATCCCGGGTATCCTGAAACACACGAAACACCATGTACAAAGTTCCAGGAACCATAATCCATCGTAAACGAACGAAATGCGTGAACTTTTCTTCGCCTCGCCAGTAAAACATCAAGCCCAATGTAATTACCACGAAAACGATGGTTAACACCTTTGCAAACCACGTACTATAAAACCCGGGCTTTTCCTGAATTCGTTCGGCGTCTGTCCGCTGAGTTTCCATTACATTTAGGAAAGCCTGCTTAAACTGTTTGAAACCAGTCTTGTCTATTTGGTCTGTAATCCAAATTTGTCTGGGAGACTTTGTCAAGTACAACTTCAGATATTCGTACTCCTTGTATCTCCGCGACCAGTCTTTGTCGTTTTTAAATGACCGCACATCACTCCATTGAAAAAATCGCTCTTGCTCCTTACCCGACAATTTGTATGGTAGAAAACGCCGTATACGCTGTCGGATACCCGTTTCAAGAAGTTGATATTCAACCTTGCCAGCTTTAAACCCATACACGAGCAAAATACCACCAAAGAGCAGGGCCATGTTTACTAAAACGGGTAGTTCTATTATGTTTCCAATAGACATAAAAAAGAATCCTGTTATCGTTGCCATACTGATTACCCGAACCGGGTTACCTACAAAACTGTTGGTGGTAAAACGTGCCAAAATACGCTCCTGCGACATGGATCAAATCTAACTAAAAGTATAGAATTGGATAACTCTGGACATATTTGCACCGAAGCCATATGTATTTAAGGAATATAGAAAAACCACTGTTTTCCGTATCTTTGAGAAAGATGAATACTGCTTCTCCTACTAAGTTTCGTAGCTTTTTACTGTTAAGCATTCCCCTTTTACAACTACTTAGTCCCTGCCAGGCATGGGCCCAACATCAGCAACTGCGTTGGATTCAGAACGACAACCGTATTAACTTTCACGTTAAGACAAATCGGTTAGAGCCTGTCTTTCAGGAGAACACCACGGATTTCTTAACCCGCTACTTCGACCTACCAGATGGTGATATGTTGATTGCCGATAATCGGCTTACGGATGCCAACGGTGAAGAACACGTCCGGTTTAAGCATTTACACCGAGGCCACGAGATCATTGGAAGTGACATTATCGGACATTACAAAGACGATCGCTTAACCAGCTTTAACGGTGTGGTCTTTTTCCCAAGTGATATTACCGTCCGGGTTGACGAACAATCGGCTCTTGACTCT
>JAEPQQ010000072.1:0-11680 GCA_017640445.1 Bacteroidia bacterium
CACCGACCAGGTTGGTTCAAGGGAAGAGGTAAACGTGAATGTGCATTTCTGACTTACGGTGTATTGAATGTTTATGTCCGGGTCATTGACTCCAACGTTGTAGTCGTTCAGTTTCTTAAATACGGCTTCATCCACGGCTTTTCGAATGGAGTCAAACGTGGTTTGGCTTAGACCTCCCTGGAAATCAGGGGTGTATGGGCTTTTACGGAAAATAGTGGAGTAGAAAGCGTATGCCGCTGCAAATGATCCGTTCAGAGATGGGTGGGAACCATCACCGGTATATAACTCAATGGATGGAGAATGCGACCTTAGGTATCGCCAGGCCGCTCCAACCGCAGCTACCTCACCGTCGTTTTGTTTACCCATTTTGAGGTAATTGGCATGTAAAATCGAATCCATACCCTCGTAGGTGCATACGGGTGGCCAATTCGTGCAGTTAGATGCATCCCCATTTTTCCTTCCCCATGTCATATAAAACATCGGGACCGCACATGGATTATGTGCCCGGATGCTGTCGCACAATGCCTCTGCATAGGGTAAAACCTCCGTTGCCACCTGGCCATCAGGGAAGGAAGGCTCCTGACTCTGGCACTGTATAATCACGTAGTCCCACGAACCTTGCCGAAGCAGATCAAACACCATGGGATCGGTGGCATGTTGGCTTATCCTTCTTCCTCCGGGAGTTAAACTTTCCACATGAATTGAATCACCAGCAGAAAGAGCAATATCCTGTACAAGCTTGGGAAGATTGTTGTAGAAGGTGTAGCTGTTCCCAAGGAACAACACGTTTTTCTGTGCCCCGTAACTAAAAGAGGCAGTAGAAAGTACCAACAGAAGTGCAAATGTCTTTAACTTCATAAACCAAAGGTAGTATTTTGGCTTAGAAGATTAATTGTGCGTTTCTCAGTGTCTAATCATTTTTTTGATTCAAACATTTTGACATTCTTTGAAGTTTACAACCACAAACAAACGTTTAGATGAAACAAATAGCTGCAATACTCCTTTTTCTCGCAATTTCGTTGGGAAATACAGCCAAGGCACAATTCGACGAGGACCAGCTTGGAGCCTGGTACATGTATTTCTGGAACACCAGTAATGAGAAGAGCAATTGGGGCTGGCAGGGAGATGTGCAGTTTCGGAACTGGAACCTCGGGGGCGACCTTGAACAACTCTTGTTACGGGGTGGACTTACTTATGTTCCTGAAAACACGAAAACAAAGTTTACGTTGGGCTACGGTTACATTCAAACCGGTGAGTTTGGGAGTGGCACCAGTACTGTAGAGGAGAGTAGAATTTACCAGGAAGCGCTAATTCCTCATAACCCTGGTGGACGCTTCTTTCTGAAACACAGGTTTCGCTATGAGCAACGGTTTGTACAGAATCAGGATTTACGCACGCGATACCGATATAACCTCTTCTTGAACATACCTTTCAACGGTAAAAAGATTGAACCAGGAGTATATTACCTTGCTTTGTATAATGAGCTCTTTATCAACGGTCAACGAAACACTGGCACGGGTAGTGTTCAGATTTTTGACAGGAACCGGCTTTATGGTGCCGTTGGATACCATCTTAAGAAAGGACTAAAGGTACAACTCGGTATGATGCGTCAAACCACCGATAATTGGGATAAGAAGCAAGTTCAGCTCAGTCTGCACCATGTTTGGTAGTATATGCATAACAATATGAATCTGACTCGTGCGTTGAACTTGTAGCAGACTCATGCGCATTGTACTTGGCCTCATATTTAGTCTTGTAACCCTGATCTTTTTATGGATTAACTTCCAGTTGTATCGGCCGGAAAATACTCCAAACGAAGAGCGGCAAGACATCCGTCGTCAACTCAACTTTTTAGAAGAAGAACTTAAAACCAAAGACCTTGGTAGTCGAATGCAATCCCTTTTTCCGGAGGGATATGTTTTTGTTAACGCTCTTTACGGATTGACCTGGTGCGAACTCGCTCTGGCTGATCATACTGCAGATTCTACCAGAAACCGAGCCATCGAGGAAGCCTTATATGCTTACAAACAGTTGGACAGCGACAAGGGGCGAAGCGTGTTCAACTCCGACCTGAGTCCTCCATACGGAATCTTTTATCAGGGCTGGAAAAACTACCTTTTGGCAAAGATGCTTCAAATTGATGGAGACTTTGATAACAGATTGATTTACGAAGAGCGGTTTAAGAAGGATTGTGAGGAAATTGGACTGGCAATGGAAGCCTCTTCAACGCCTTTTTTATCCTCGTATCTGGGAATGAGCTGGCCCGCAGACATATGCGTTGCCGTAGCCTCCCTGAGTAACTATGACAACATGTACGAACCAACGTATCGCAAACAGATTGAAGATTGGTTGACTCATGTGAAGGCACTATCGGATAGTTCTACGGTTCTATGGCCACATGAAACGCATTGGGAAACTGGTGTCACCTTGCAGGGCCCAAGAGGCTCGTCTACCAGTTTAATGATTCGAATGCTCTCAGAAGTTGACTCCAACTTTGCTCAGATGCAATACAAGGAGTTTTCCAACCGGTTTGTTCAGCCTACCTTTGGTTTACCTTCGGTTCGGGAGTATCCAAAAGGACAGTTAGGTGAACCTGACGTTGATTCCGGCCCTGTATTATTCGGTGTTGGTTTTTCCGGTACCATCGTTACGATTGCCTTGCCGGCCCTTGTTGGTAATTACCAGCATTGCAGCCAACAATACAGAACCATTAATGCCTTTGGTTTTGGTACCACCAATGGCCATTCGAAGCGCTATCTATTCGGAGTACTCCCTATGGCCGATGCGTTTATTGCATGGGGTCGTGCAAGTGCATTGCACTCAAAGGGAACCGGAAATGGTTACACGGAGTACCGGCCGTGGAAGTTTACCCTGATAACGCTGGGTTTCATATGCCTGATGTGGGGTATGTTCTTTGCCCGGCGAATTAAGAAGTGGCTGGGAAGAGATAACGCTTCAAACAGTTGATAGCGCCAAATCAATAGGTTTTGGTCATGTCTTCGTCTACACATATAATGTAGTCGGCTCTACCCAAATGTTCTTTATTTAGTTTGGAAACGTCATCCTGGCTTACCGTGGCAATGGTTTTTACCCGTATTTCTGGCTTGTATTGTTGCAGATACCACATAATACCCTGGTGAAAATCGGAGTGAAACGAACCATTGTAGTGCACAAACCGAGCGTCTTCCGATTCATCAAAGTGCGCCAAAATAAAGTGTGCCATGGTCGCATCTTTTATGGCTTGCGCTTTTACGATTCGCGGACTGCCATGACCACCCATCATGGTAAGAATGGCCTGATACTGCGATAGGGAAGAATCAAACGGAATGGGCAATGGAGCTATCCAACTCTTTTCCTCGTTGGTCAGGCTATCAAGGCCATCAAAGTCTTTCTTGTAAACGAGGCTGGCAAACCGCCTTGGAATATTTGTGCCTACGAAAGACCATGACGAGTCTTTTGCAAAGTCAACCAACGGTTTGTAGTCGGTTTTATAGTTGTTCCAAAGGCGTGCCATTGTGTCGAGACCTTTGTGATTGATGCTATCCGACAAATACAGTTCCAACTCATCTTGGTTGTCGCGCTCAAACATCTCAGCGCCAAGGGTTAGTTTGTACTTCGCCGCCAGACTTTTGGTAACCTCGTATTCTAACCAGTGACTTATTGGGTTATCATGGTATTCTCCGAACAGTATGACCTGGCCGTCTTCAAGACCTTTGATCATTTTCTTGTAGGCTACCTTTTTTCCTTTAGCATTGAACAAGGTGTAACCATTATCCGATTGTGCCATACCGAATCCGCCAAAACATAAGCAGATCAGCAACGAAATCAAAAAACGCATAGTGGATTTACTTTAGGTGAAGCATAAAGTAGTCGGTCACCTTTTGATACAGGTGTACACGGTCCATACCGCCCACATTATGAGGGTGATGAGGGTAAACAAAGTAATCGAGGTTGGCGTTTCCGCTTTTGATGTTTTCTTCAAGATACATTAAGCTATGTTGCCACAGTACAACGTCGTCTTGGCCTCCGTGTATCATAAGCAGTTTACCCTCCAGATCGTCCACATACTGTAACAAACTGTTTTGGGCATATCCTTCAGGGTTTTCTTCAGGTGAGTCCATATAGCGCTCTGTGTACATAATTTCGTAGTACTTCCAGTCTATAACAGGGCCTCCTGCCACACCAACCTGAAACGTGCCTGGTTTACGTGTCATAAGCGAGGTTGTCATAAAACCGCCGTAACTCCATCCATGTATTCCCATTCGGGTTGAATCTACCCAAGGTTGTTGTTTTAACCATTCGACACCAACCAGTTGGTCTTCCATTTCCAATGTTCCAAGTTGACGATGGATGGCACTCTCAAACGCAAAGCCCCGGTTAGCCGAGCCTCGACCGTCGATGGTAAATACAACAAAACCGTTTTGCGCCATGTAGTGGTACCAGTGATTTGCACCGCCCAGCCACGTGTTGTTAATTAATTGAGCATGTGGACCGTTGTACAGGTATACCACCACCGGGTATTTTTTGGTTGGGTCAAAATCAACTGGCTTGAAAACGCGGTAGTATAAGTCAGTTCCATCGTTGGCACTCAGAGTGCCAATGTTCATTGTACCAATTTTGTACTCCTTAAGAGGGTTGTTAACCGACTTTAATGTTGAGATATGATCACCTCCATTACCTAGAAGACGTACTTCACGCGGTGTTATGGTATTGCTGAAGTTGTCAATGAAGTGAATGTTTTTTGGACTGGCTTGGATTCGATGTGTGCCCTCGTTGTTGGTGAGTCGTTTTATCTTGGTATTTTTTTTGAACGAAACAGCGTACAGGTCGCGGTTAATAGGAGACTCTTTGGTTGCAGTAATATAAAACCACTTGTTGTTTGGCCCGAAACCGTGGAAGTCGGTTACAATCCAATTCCCTTTGGTTAGCTGTCGAATCAACTTGCCATCTGTATCATACAAGTACAAATGGTTATACCCATCTCGTTCGCTCCACCAGATGAACTGGTCAGGATTGTCTTTTAAGAAGGTTAACCCATGCTCAGGTTCCACATATTTATCGTTGGTTTCTTCAAACAGGGTTTTAACAAAGTCACCCGTGTTGGCATCGTATTGGTTGAGCCACATATGGTTCTGCGCACGGTTCAGCACAGCAATGTATACGAAATCGCCCTTGGGGCCCCATGATACATTGGTGAGGTATTGTTCCTTAGGTTCACCGGTTTTCAGGTATACCGTTTTGTTTTGTTCAACATTGAATACGCCTACCGTAACATGGTGACTCGGGTCGCCGGCAACCGGATACCGAATCTCATTTGGAGTTGCTGGCTTCGATTTAAGATTGTACAAGGGATACTGCGTTACCATGGATTCGTCCATTCGATAAAACGCCAGTTTATTTCCATTGTCCGACCAGAACGTACCATTCGTAATTCCGAACTCGCTTCGATGCACTGCCTGTCCATACACAATGCCATTGCCACCGTCGGTGGTTACCTGCTGATCGTTAACCCACAGGTTGTCATCCTTTACGTAGGCGATAGAAGAAGAAGCCCAGCTCATGTCAGCGTGTTGCATTTCTCCTGGCTTATACTCCATAATTCGGGTGGCCTTTTTATCACCTACGTTGTAGTTGTAATAGGCTTCCTTGAAATAAAACCGAAAGGTATTGTTCGATGTCCACCGAACCCTGGGTAGTGATTTCATGGTATCACCACCAATCGCTATAACGGCATCAGAAATGGAGTTCAGTTTTATGAATTTCGCCATACCTGTGTTGGTTGGCTCGATCTCTATGAGTTTGTGTACTTTCTCACCGCCATCAATGGTGTCGACATACGCATAATGATTGTCGTCTGCCCACTGCAGTTGGTTAACACCTCTTGGATACAAATGGTACCCAACGATTGCATCCCGCATTGTTAGCATTTTGTCTTGAGCGTATACTCCGGAGATTACAAACAGAAGAAGCAGGGTGGAAATGAGTCGTTTGTTCATGTGCGAAAATATTTTCGCAAACATATTCATTTAGAGCAACTCCATGTGATAAAACCGTTTTTCGACCCAAAATATCTGACGAAGTGAACGACTTGCTGCGTTCTTATTTATCACGGGCTTTTAGAAAGATCAGCAGTTCAGCAACAATCATATTCGGTACAAAGCCCAACCAGGTAACCATTTGGTATAAGTCGAGAGGGTCGGGTGCAATGGTGTTGGCAAGACCAAACTTCCAGATGCGCAGGGTAATTGCTGAAAGCGTAAGTGCGTAGCTTCGAATCATATGCTTACGATGCGAATTGATGTTCCCTGTTTTTATCTTTGTCCAGGCTCCATAAGTAAATCCAAACCAAAGCAGAGAAAGAAGAACGAAGCCAATTCGGCTCGGTTCATGGCCGTTGGCATAAAGCCCCAATACAAAACCGGTTGGAGCAGCTAAAAAAAGTACGTTAAACACATAGACCTTTCCCAGGCGTTTGTGCCAGATTCTGTATCGGTTTAAAAACGTTTTGGAGAACTGTGTAAAGCCGGCAAACAGGCATACGATGGAGGTGAGTGCATGGATGAAAAAGCTGACCAGCCAAACACGGTTATGCACATATTGCTGCTTAATTCTTAGAAAGCCCGTGTCCGTATTAAGTGAACCATAAGGGATAACGATACGCACCATTAGAATGATGAAAAAGGTGAGGACTATGTACAGCATCCATGAGTTAAATCGTTTGAGTCTTGACCAATTCATCTATCTTCGAAAGTATGAAAAAATGGATCATAGTAATCATTGCCGCTTCCATGGCAAGTTGTTCAAACTCCGGTCAGGGAAATAATAACCAGCTTCAGGGCGAGGTTGATTCGTTAAAAAACGTAATCGCCGAAATGAAACAGGTTAAGGAACACCATACGGTTGAAACATTAAAACCAAAGAATATTGAGCATGTAGACCAGCTGGTGGGGCTTTTTACCGGGCGTTTTGAAGAGTACCCGGAGGTTGTGCGGATGAAGAAGGACGTGAAGCAATTTATGGACTCGTTGAACGAGATCGATGAGTTTTGGATGGAAGAATATGTGGTGCACGAATATTACGATAAGCTTAAAGCGGAAGAGCGAAAGTTTATGTACCTCGACCCCCTGTATGGGGTATACGCTTTCCGAAACCCCAATGCTGTTAGCATCTTAATAGAGGGGGTAGAGGGAGATTCGATCTATGGAAAGTCTATCTGCGCCGGAAACGAACGTCCGGTGTCTGGTACCATTCTACCCACTGAAGAAGGTGTGTACAAGATACTCCTAAAAGAACCTGGAGACGATCAGTACGATGGATCGTTTATTGCCGATTTTTACCTCGAAGGAGACAGTATGACAGGCGGTTTTTCCAGCTATAAAGACGACCTCGATGCCAAGGGATTTGTGCTTAAGAGTGCTGAGTTTGTCTATAAAAAGGATGCGGACGAATGGGATCTGGACAATATGTACTTTGGTAAAAGTATCTCAAAAGACAGCCTTACAATTGAGGATGTTGAGAACCAACCCCGACACCGACTTCGGATTTTACGCAACTTGATTTTTGCACGACATGGCTATAGTTTCAAGAAGAAAGACGTTCGGGATTACTTTGAATCGCACTCATGGTACGTCCCAATCTCTACAGACGTTCGAAACGAACTTACTGCGGTAGAAGAATACAACATAGGCCTCATTAAACGTTATGAGACCTATGCAGAAGATTATTACGATGAATTTGGTCGCTAGTCCAGAACGACCTGTTCATTGGGGTTCTTTTTCTTAGACAAAATCAAACTTGAAATCAGGGTAATCAACAAGGCAATGGGAAAGATTTCAATCATGGTAGCCACAATGCGGTAGCCTGCACTGTTTACGTACTTAACTTTCATCTCTTTGGCATCGGCCAGCTTGGCGTTTAGTTCAGCCTCAGGTAAATCCTTTGCCATTATGTGAGTGTGTTGCATTTCAAAGAACTTGTCCATCATTTCCGGTTTTATACTTGTCATGGTCATCCATGTACTTACGTAGGCCAGGGTTACGATAAGTGAAATCCAGAACCCCACCATGAAAGCCTTTCCGAATGAAATGGTACCACCCAGGTTATTTCGGTGTTTGAGAATTGCGAAGAAAATAACCGACAGGGCAACAAACATGCTCGAGAAGCCGATGTACTCGGCACCTCTGTACGACGATTCGGCATTCATTGCCGACCAGCTTAAAGCCATTACACCGGAAAACAATACGGCCGATATAAGGCCGTAGGTAAGAACAATTTTTTTCATATTAATATCATTTTTCGTCCTCAAAAGTGGGACGTTGGTCGACCAAAAGACTCATCCAAAAGTATGAAATTCAGAAAATCATACTAAAGTTCGAGGTTCAACAAGGCCAAGATCAATTCCTTTTTGAACGGCTTGAGTACGACGTTTAACATCCATTTTTTCATAGATGTTAGAAGCATGGGTTTTAACCGTTGGTAAGGAGATGAACAAAGCGTCTCCAATTTCTTGATTTGTGTGCCCTTTAGCCATGAGTTCGAGAACTTCTAACTCTCTGTTGCTAAGGCCAATACTGTTCTTTTTCCGATTTAGGGAGAGTTGGTTTTCTTCGGGCTCGGATGACGCCGACTTACCAACCAATTTGTAGCCAAAATAAATACCAATTCCGAGCAGTAAAACGGCAGCCACGGAGATATAAACTTCGGTTTTGTTGGTGCCCAAAAAGATGGTGTAATGGCTGGCATTCAATATGGAAAGTATCGCAAACGAGATAAGACCATACAGTAATATTTCCTTCTTGAGCATCCACAAATCTAGCGCATCGATTCAAAATTTGTGACCAAAACCCTATCATAATTTTAGTA
This sequence comes from Bacteroidia bacterium, assembly GCA_017640445.1. Lineage (GTDB taxonomy): Bacteria > Bacteroidota > Bacteroidia > NS11-12g > UBA9320 > UBA987. The sequence goes on from JAEPQQ010000072.1 coordinate 8,863, forward strand.
ACTTTACCCATTGGATTTTATGTTCTCAAAACCTCTATTGTATGAAAAAAACGTTTACTCTACTATGCTTGCTGTTGTTGGTTCAAGTGGCTTCTGCTCAGTTTACAGCCACATCTGTTACGCTTAAAGACGACCTGATCGGAAGTACGGCTGCGTCTAAACACGGTAAGGCGGCCGGTAATAAAGTAGACTGTTCTGGAGATACACTGGAGTATGCCCGTTTCAAAGCGAGTTCACTTACGGCACTGAATGTTTCTGCCGGTTATCGGGTTGGTCAGTTTTTTGAAGCACCTGGAGATGTAACCATTTCTGGATTTGACTTTTATGCCTGGGTAAACAGCGGACAGGCAAAGACAAAGCTGGATCTATATTGTCACATATTCGAGGCGGGGGCAGATAGCTTGCCTTCCGGAACACCTGTACGAACTGATACGGTTACAGTAGATACCACATTTGGTACAGGATCTTTAAGTGGTTTACAACAACGCGCAGTGTTCTCTACTCCGTACAAAACGAACAAGCCCTTTATAGTGGTTATTACCAGCAACGATACAAACCGCACATCTGTTGGTATCAATAGCTTTATGGACAAAGATGGTCTTGGGGAAAACGTAGCTTGTGGAACGGTAGGAGGACGGTGGTACCGATGTCTCGACTTAAACATCAGTGGAAACATACTCGACTGTGATATTTTGCTCGAACCTCATGTGAGCTATGAGGTGAACAACGATTTTACCTTTAAAGATTGTTACGATTACAACGATACAGTTAAGTTCACCAACACATCATCACCTTTTTACTTTAGCAAGATGTATAACCGCTACAGTTTCTTTGGTTATGATCGATTCTGTCATCGATGGGATAAGGGAGTGGGCTTTTTCACAGTAAACGAAGTACAGGGAGAGACGAAATTTAATTCACCTGCGAATCGAACCGTTCGAATGATCAGCACACTCTACCATTTTAGAGGGGGTGGAACGTGTATTGATACAACCATCAAGCCCATTAGCTACCAACCACGAGACGTTGACTTTCAGGGCGACGACAACATATGTTCTGGAAACAAGTCAAACCTGTTAGCATTGAGCGACGGTGAGACTTTCTGGTATCGAAGCCCAACCGATACCTCTTTTCACCGAGGTCCGGAATACGAATCGTCTAATGCATTAGAGGCAAACGATACCTTGTATGCCAATGCCATTAACAACCAATGTGAAAGTGCCATCAAGCGTAAGGTGGTTGAAGTAATAACTACACCCAAGTTGCCAACAGTTAAAAACGATTCCATTTGCCTTAACTCCTATGCCAATTTGATTGCCACCAGCAACGCGGGCCAGGTGAGATGGTACAAGGATTCTACTACGCTTATAGCCGTTCATTCAGGAGACGTTCTTCAGGTTGGACCCCTGAAACAAGACACATTCTTTTTTGCCAAAGCAATTAATGGTGCGTGTACTCATCCGGGTAGGATTAAGGTAAGAGCTTTGGTAAGCAGTGCATTTGCACCTAAAGAACCTGTGGTAAGCAACGATACAACAATATGCCTGTTACATGGTGATATTACCCTAAAAGCCACAGGGACCAATACCTTGCGATGGTTTGACGTGGCTGCCGGGGGAACTATGTTGCAGTCGGGTAATAGTTTTAAGTTTACCCCTCCATCAAAAGGGGAGCATTTTATGTATGTGGATGCACATGATGGAAATTGCGCCAGCAGCCGATTGCCCATTCGCATTGATGTCAATCACTTTCCTGAAATTAAAAACCTAACCGACCAGGAAGCCTGTGCAGGTGAGGTGATTTTCTTTGATGAGCAAAACCTTGAAGGTGACATTAATTGGTTCTCAGCAGCTACCGGTGGAAGCCAGGTATACAGTGGGAAGTTTAGAATATTTGACAATGTGCTCAACAACGAGACTTTCTATCTCGAGCCTTATCAGGGAGTTTGTAAAGATACCGTTCGACATAAATGGTCGTATGAGGCCATTCCATTTGGCAAAATACAGACCCAAACACTCGATACTCAGGCCTGTGATGGTACAGTGCCCAATCTGAACATAAACGTAGATGTCGGTGATGTTATATGGTATGATTCAACCGGCGAAAATGTACTGTTTACCGGTGAAAATTTCGTTACCGCTCCGTTTACGATGAATCGAAGCTATTGGTACGAGATCGATAACCGAGGTTGTTCCTTTGGCAAGAAAGAACACAAGATTGTTTGGCGGGTAATGCCGGATGCCAACTTTAACTACGAAGTAAAATGGCGCGATGTAACGTTTGCATCTATCCTCATAAATCAGGGAGATTATATCTGGCATTTTGACGATGGTTCTGATACATCTATGGGAACTGACGTAACCCATCACTACTTTGAGGACAAAACGTATAACGTATCCCTCGAAGTGCGTTCACCGTTTGGTTGTAACGATACGGTTACCAAACAAATTACGATTAATTCGTTAGACATACCCGAGTTGGAAAAGGGATTGGTTCAAGTGTATCCAAATCCAGGTTATGGTGTTCTCACCATTGAAGGGACCAATGGGTTTACACCTAGCAAAATTCAACTTTTAGACCTTCAGGGTAAGATCGTTTACACCCGGCATTTTGCCATAACTTCAAGTCGCATTGAACTCGACTTAACCTCGGAGGTTATTGCACCGGGTAGTTATCTTCTAAGATGTTCCAACGGGCAAACAACGGCTACTGGGCGCATTACGCTGCTGAGCCACTAGATTTTATCGACATTTAAATAACGGCAGCTCATATACTGTTGTCAACGGGTTATTATTGCTCTATCGATTCTATGGAGCAA
>JAEPQQ010000072.1:11690-20116 GCA_017640445.1 Bacteroidia bacterium
GTTACTATACCTATACTTGATGAGCAAAAAGACATAATCACCGCTGAGCTCAATCAACTTGGATACGATGGTATATGGGACAAGGGACACGAAATAGTGGCCTACATACCCACGGCTCAATTTGGCCACAAACGTATCTACGACGTATTGGGTAAATATGGTATGGAAAACAGCTTTTCCTATTCCCAGGTAGTTAACCGCAACTGGAACGAAGAATGGGAGAAGCATTACGAACCCATTTATGTCGACGACCGGGTGTTTGTTAGGTCGCCGTTCCACGAGGCCAACACCTCGGTATCCTACGAAATTATCATTCAACCCCGTATGTCGTTCGGCACAGGTCATCACGAAACCACTCAACTGATGATGGAGATGATGCTAACCGACAACATAGAAGGTAAATCCGTATTGGATATGGGAACCGGAACAGGGGTGTTAGCCTTCTTAGCCAGCCGAATGGGAGCTTCCGAAGTAATTGGTATCGACAACGATGAAAACTCCGTGGAAAACGCTCGTGACAATCTGAAATATAACGACGTTGAACACGTTAGTTTCTTACAAGGTAGTGCCGAGTCTATTCCTTCAAGGAACTTCGACGTGGTTTTATCGAACATTACAAAAAATATTAACGTAGCGCTTTTACCTCATCTGGTTAAACATGTATCGAATAGAGGTAAAATCATACTGGCAGGGTTTTTGAACTTTGATTTGGAGGAAGTGAACCAATTGGTTACCAACTTTGGTTTCGCGTTGGAACGAAACATTTCAAAGGGAGATTGGGAGTGCCTGCTGTATAAAAAATTGGATTAATAAATGACGTCTACTTATAGAACTCAACTCATTCGTTCGTTGGCATTCGTGCTGGCCATTGTTGGTGCATCGGTTAGTCTCTTTGCACAAACAAAGGGGTTTAGCAAAAATCCTGAGGTTTTTATTGGTGAACTTGGTGCACATGTAAAGAAGTTAAAAGATAATCAGGTAGAGAAAACATACGATGTGTTTAAGGCTCAGTGGGAGAGTGGTGTTTATACCGAGGACCAGGAGAGTTTTGTGATCCGGCTGGCAGAGTATATGGCACTCAAAAAGTTTAAGATTAAACCCGACTTTGAGTTGTATATGCGCACTCTGGTAGCAGCCAAAGACACCATTTCAGGGGTTTCAGAGGAAAAATTCGATCACTGGCTGCTCAACGAATACAAGCTGATTAAGAAAAATCGTAGAAGCTTTCTTAAGGTATTGTCTACATCCTATAACATCTTCAAAGACTCGGTGTTGTACACCGATGTTAGCAAAACCTGGCGATTTGATAAAACCGATTACACCTTTGACTTTACGGGAAAAGACGTAACACTAAACTTGAAGAACATTGACCTCACGTGCGAAGGTCCCGACGACAAAATAGTCATCCAACAAACAAGTGGTGTATACAACATCATTAAAGACACCTGGAAGGGAAGCCATGGAATTGTAGACTGGTCGAGGGTAGGCATACCTGCGGAGGCGGCGTTTGCCGAGTTCGATGCCTATGAAGTTGACGCCTCTCAGGGCGAGTTTGAAGTAGACACAGTAGTGTTCCACTACACAGGAGTTATAGACGGAAAGATCAAGGGAAGTCTGAAAGACAAGGTTTCCGCTCGTACACTTCATCGCAAGGGCGATAATTTTGAGGATTCACGCTACCCACAGTTTACTTCGTTTAACGACGATTTGTCCATCAATGGTTTTGCCAGCGGAGACATCATTTTTAAGGGTGGTTTCGCAATGAGTGGTAACCGGATCCAGGGTAGGGGAAGCAAGGAAAACAAAGCTAAGTTCCAGTTCTTCTATGAAAAGAAACTTATTGTAGAGGCCCGGGCAAACATCTTTACAATGGCCGATGGCAAGATACAATCGCTTGAAACAGAGGCAACTATCTTTACCGACAGCGGGCAAATTTATCATCCCAGAGTGCGACTTACATACGACCAAAAAGACAAGCGGTTGGCGTTAAGAAGAGGACAGAAGGGTATTGAGCAGGCTCCATTCTTTGATTCAGATCACAACATGGAGATTGAAGTGGATCAAATCATCTGGAAGATGGAAGAGCCTAAGATCGATTTTGACATGATTATCGATGAGGAGCAGGCCCACTTCGTTTCGAAGAACTTCTTCAAAGAGTATAACTACGAGAAAATTACACGTAGCAACATGATGCGGTATCATCCGATAGAACGGTTGTACAAATACCATGTGATGACCAAGGCCATGAAGCTTAAACTCTCGGACTACGCCAATTTCCTGGGCTCGAAAAAGGAAAACCTATATCCTCAGGTAATTGGATTGGCAAACGAAGGCCTCATTTATTACAACACGGAAACCGAAGAAATTGAGATCAAGGAAAAACTTCTGAATTACTATAAGAACTATATCAAGGTAGCCGACTACGATGTGTTAGGTTTTCGTTCGGTAATTGCAGCCCGACCAAATGCTACACTTAATTTGGTGAATTACGACCTGGAAATGCAAGGAGTTCGTGCATTCCAGTTTAGCGACTCTCAATATGTAATTGCGTATCCCCGTGAACAAATCGTAACAGTAAAAAACAACCGACGACTGGTATTTAACGGAATGGTTCGAGCAGGTCGTTTTGACTTCTTTGGAGATGCGTTTGACTTTAGTTATGAGAACTTTACGATTGATAGTGAGAAGATTGATTCGTTGAAACTGTGGTTTCCTGATACCATCAATCAGAAATACCTAATTCCGGTAAAATCAGTACTGCGAGACATTCATGGAACCTTGTACATAGACCGCCCAAACAACAAATCCGGACTTACCGACTACCCCGAGTATCCTAAGTTTGTCAGTAGGGCACCTTCCGTAATTGCCTATGACAAAAAGAGCATCTTTAACGGAGCCTATAAGAAGGACGTATTCCGATTTGAGGTTGACCCGTTTGAGATAGACAGCCTGGATAATTTTACGATTGCAGGTTTGAAGTTTCCGGGAAATTTTGTCTCTGGCGGCATTATTCCTGAGTTTCGGTATGAAGCATCTATCATGAAGGATTATTCGCTCGGTTTTACAAGAGCTAACCCACCCGGAGGCTATCCGATGTACGGTGGCAAAGGGCATGGTAATATAGATATTAGCATGAGTGAAGAAGGTTTTTGGGCCAAGGGCGAGATCGATTACGAGGGAGCCAAGTTGGTTTCGAATAAGATTGTAATGATGCCGGATTCAACCAACGCTGAGGTGGATGAGTACTCTATTAAGCGAAACGAAAAATATCCAAGGCTAATGGCCACTGATGTACTGACACACTGGTTGCCCAAAGAGGATAAAATGTATGTGAACACCAACGGACATGAAGTAGATATTTTTGATGATGGCCAGGTGTTTGAAGGTAATTTGTTACAAACACCACAACGCTTGTCGGGTAACGGAGAGCTTCGCTGGGATAATGCTGTTTTAACGTCTAAAGACATGGCATTCAACCCAATACACGCCGATGCTGATGTATCGGATATTAAAATAGGTGATGTGGATGAGGGGAAAATCTCCTTTGTTTCAACCAATGTACAATCGCACATCGATTTTGAAAAACGTACGGGAGAGTTTAGAGCTAACGAACTGGGTCACTTAACTCAGTTCCCATACAACCAGTTCGCTTCTACCCTCGATGAGTTTAAGTGGGACATGGATAAAAAGACCATCTTGCTTACTCCAACCGGAAGACAAGATAAAAAGGAATACGTGTTTAGATCACAGAACCCATCGCAGAATGGGCTGGTATTCCAAAGTACCAAGGCCCTGTTCGATATGAACGATGGTATTATTTACGCCGAAGAAGTGCCTTATATTGACGTTGCTGATTCGCGTGTGTTCCCGTCGGATGGAAAGGTAACCATTGAGAAAGATGCTGTGCTACGGCCTCTCGAACAATCTAAATTGCTGGCAAACCGTGATAATAAATACCACGAGCTTTACGACTGTAAGATCTTCGTTCACGGTCGATTAGACATCTCAGGAAACGGGTACTACGTGTACAAAGACAAACACGAAACCGGGCAGGTAATCTTCTTTGATAAGATGCGTGTAATGAATGATACGTCAACCATTCAGGCCAGCGGTTACATTGCCGATTCCATTGACTTCTCTCTAAGTCCTAAAATTGGATTTAAAGGTACTGTAGACCTTTCAAGTAAAGAAGAATTCCTGTCGTACAAAGGATATGTAATACCGCTTCACAGCTTTGAAGACGTATCCAGTGAATGGTTCAGATATAAGGATCAACCAGATCCAAAGGATGTAATTGTAAGTGCACATGAGCCGCGTAACAGCGACCGTAAAAAGGTAGCCATCGGGCTTAGTTTGTCGCCAGCAGACTCGATCAACGTATATGCGAATTTCTTTGCGCTGCGAAAGGCGTTTACCGATCAAACCATCGTACTGGATACTGGTGTATTCTTCTACGATGAAATAACCGATGCGTTTATGGTTGGGGATAGTAATAAGCTTTTAAATGGTGGAAGACGTGGCAACTACATCAGCTTCAACGATAAGACCAAGACCATAGAGGCAGAGGGTGTTTTTGACTTTGGCCTTGACCTGCACGAAAAGTTCACCGCTAAAACCATTGGACGAGCAGTAAAAGAGAAGGAAGACTCAACATTCACAATGAATACCATGGTGGCTCTGGATATGGAGCTTCCTGAGGAATGTTGGACGCGAATGCATGAGCTGATCGATGAGAAAGCCGACGGAGCCAAAACCTACAGCGTTGATGATCCGGATGTAAAGCGCAACATGGCCGAGTTACTGTCTGACAAGAAATTCGAAAAAGTAAAAAAGGAACTAGAGGAGTTTGGTGAAGTAAAAGCCGTTGAAGAACTGAATAAAGACTTTTTTATCACCGATATGGAGTTTTACTATTCGCATACCATGAAGGCCTTTGTGTCGGCAAAACCAATAAAGGTGGCAACGATACATGGCAAGCAGGTAAAAAAGGAACTCAACGCTCGTATCCTGATTGAAAAAAGAAGAAGCGGTACCCGGTTTGTTATGTATTTCGAACTGAGCAAATACGATTACTTCTATTTCGAATTCCAGCGAGGTAACCTGTTTGTGTATTCAACCGATAAGGATTTTAACATGTTCTTGCGCCAAAAAGCGGGAAAGGTTAACGAACGTGGATATACAGTTCGGCCAGGATCTCCACTTAAGGTAACCCGGCATATTGATTTGATTGACTCACTCGAAGAATGATACCTTTAGAATTGGCGGTTGCCGCCATCAGTGCATATTTATTAGGTTCGATTCCATCGGCTGTTTTGGTTGGTAAGTCGTTCTATGGTTTAGATGTTCGCGAACATGGAAGTTTAAATGCAGGTGCAACCAACACGTTCCGTGTTTTAGGTAAACAGGCCGGAACCGGTGTACTGCTTCTTGATATCATCAAGGGGTTAACCGCGGCCAACCTGGTTTACTTTCTGCCAAACCTCATGGTGGAGTCTTGGATTCCGTATAAAATATTACTCGGCATCCTCGCGGTGTTAGGGCATATTTATCCGGTTTTTGCTGGTTTTAAAGGAGGAAAAGGCATTGCTACGCTATTGGGTCTCGTAGTGGCCATCGATCCATTCTTGGCTCTGGGTTGCGTGGTTATTTTCCTATTAATTCTTACTACAACCAACATGGTGTCAGCAGGTTCAATCCTCACAACTCTGTCATTTGGCATCTTGAGCTATCTGCGCTATGGTATGAGTGAGCCTGTTTTACAAATTTTTGGCATCTTTGCAGTGATTTTAGTGCTTTATACGCATCGTGCAAACATTAAGCGTATTTGGAAAGGAGAGGAAAAGAAGATTTATCTGTTTAAAAAGAAGGGATAGGGATTCTGAGACGTGAGAACCAACGTAACAAATACAAAGACAGCGGAAGAAGAGGAAGTCGAGGTTCTGGAAGACCTCGTCGGTGGCTATGCTGTGGTTATTTTTAACGATGACGTAAATACGTTTGACCACGTTATCAATTGTTTGGTAAAGTATTGTGATCATACACCCGAACAAGCAGAGCAATGCTCGTTGATCATCCATTACAAAGGTAAATGCGCCGTTAAACACGGTGGCGAAAAACAACTTAAACCCATCTGTGAGGCTTTATGCAGAAAAGGACTCTCAGCAGTTCTTGAAGAGGCATAAACGTCTAATTTTGCCCTCGCATGATCGCACTCAACGATATATCCTATGAGTTTGGAGGTAATTACCTCTACAAAAACACCAGTTGGCATATTAAACCACGGGAACGCATCGGACTCGTTGGTAAAAATGGCACCGGGAAAACGACGTTACTCCGATTAATAACCGGAGAATACGAACTTAGAGAAGGTACCATTTCCAAAATGAAGAGCCTCAAAATTGGGTATCTGCATCAGGAAATGTCAGAAACCGCGGTTGACCTTCCAATTGTGGATGTTGCACTTCAGGCGTTTAAAGATGTACTGGAGATGGAGTCGGAAATGGCCGATATCTATCGTCGTATGGAAGTAGAAGAGGTGACCGACCAAATGCTTGAACGTTTGGGCTTCTTACAGGAAGAATTCGAACGTCAAAACGGATATCAGGCGAAGAGCTTAACCGAGGAGATTCTGGAAGGTCTTGGATTTAAGACAGCTGATCTCACCCGGCCATTAAAGGAATTTAGTGGAGGCTGGCGAATGCGTGTAATTCTTGCTCGAATGCTTCTCGAGCAACCAGATTTGCTAATGCTGGATGAGCCTACCAACCACCTTGACCTTCCTTCAATTGAGTGGCTCGAAAACTATCTCCAAACCTACAAGGGAACCGTGATTGTCGTTTCTCACGACAAGTTTTTCCTCAATAAAATGGTGACCAAGATTGTTGAAGTAGCTCATAAAAAACTGTATGTGTGGGATGGGAACTACGATTTCTTTCTCAAGGCCAAACAGGAACGTGATGAACTTCAGCAGCGTCAATACGACAATCAGCAACAGTTTATAAAGGACCAGGAAAAGTTCATAAACCGATTTCGGGCAAAAGCCTCAAAGGCAACGGCTGTTCAGAGCCGGGTAAAAATGCTTGACAAACTGGAGAAAATTCAGGAAGTGGAGAGCGATGGCCCAAGGGTTAACCTGAAGTTTGACATTAGCAAGGAGTCGGGTAAGGTGGTTATGGAGCTTCGCGATATCATCAAACACTTTGGCGACAATCGCATCCTTACAGGGGCCGGTGGCGACATTGTGCGAAATGACAAGATTGCGCTCATTGGTGCTAACGGAAAAGGTAAATCAACCCTGTTGCGTATCATCGCCAATACCGAGAAGTTTCAGGGAGATCGCAAAGAGGGCTACAATGTAATCACTTCATTTTTCGCTCAACACCAGCTTCAGGCACTGAACCTGGAGAATGAAATACTTCAGGAAATGAGTGAACACGGATCTGGGTTACTGGAGTCGGAAATCAGGAACATCCTGGGCTGCTTTCTGTTTGCCGGTGACGATGTGTTCAAAACCATTAAAGTACTAAGTGGGGGAGAAAAGTCGCGTGTGGCACTGGCCAAGACGCTGATCGAACGAGCCAACTTCCTGTTGCTCGATGAGCCTACTAACCACCTTGATATTCAGAGTATTGAGGTGTTGATTCAGGCCCTTCAGCAATACATGGGAAGTTTTGTATTGGTGAGCCACGACCGATACTTCGTTTCACAGGTCGCCAATAAAATTTGGTGGATCGAAGATGAGCAGATCAAGGAGTATCCCGGAACATACAATGAATACGTTTACTGGAAGAGTCAACAAGAGGATAAGGCAACTGAAAAGCCGGTAGAAGTAAAGAAAGAAAAGAAACCAACCAACAATCAGGGGAGGTCGGATGCTGAAAAGAAAAAGAAACAGCGTATTCGTAAGATCGAACAGAAGATTGAGAAGTTGGAGGACCAATTGAGCAAGGCCAGGTCGGAACTCTCTGACGTGGAGCAGGATCTGGTAAAGCCAGAAGTGACTTCAGATCGGCAAAAATTGATGGACCTTTCTACGAAGCATCAGGAAATGACGGAGATTGTTACCGGTTTGAGCACTGAAGTGGATCAACTTATTGAACAACTTCTGGAGGAAGAAGAGTCGTGAAACAAACTACGTGAGCTCTTTCAGCTTACGTCGGATGACGCTGTAGGTGATAAATGCACTGATGGCAATAATCAAAACCACAAAGCCCCATTTTACAAGCAGGCTTTCATCGTACGAAAACAGGTCGAATCGGGTAAGTATTAATAAAAGAAAAGGGGAGATCAACACGCGGCGTCTGTTTTTACTGCTTTTTCCCCGTAACACGATAAGAAAACCGAGTTCTATTCCTACGTGCGCCGAAACGCCAAGATGCAGCAAGAGGTTGGCAAGTGGTAAATGCAGAATCTTGAGTAAGGCAGCC
>JAEPQQ010000073.1:0-19780 GCA_017640445.1 Bacteroidia bacterium
GAACATCGACAATGTTCCCTCCCAGGTCAGAATTGGAACTATTGAAGTGTGTCCATTCGTCATCCTGAAACACATCAATTCCAGCGTTCCAACTACTTGCCCAAACCCGACCTTTGGAATCACCCAATAACTCAATAATTTCTCCGGCACCAGAAAGACCATCCTGGTTGGTAAATTGCTTTTCTTTCCCACCGCCCCGTCTAAATAAACCCTGACCTGATACAGCAAGCCAAAGGTTCCCGTCTCGGTCTTCTGTTATCGCTTCCACAAATTCGTTTGGGTAAAATCGTTTCCATTCTGAGCCATTCCAGCGATCGGCGCCTTTAAGCCCGCCAACCCAAATGTTGCTCAGATGATCCTGATAAACTACGCGATTCTCATCGCTGGATAACCCATCTTGAGTACTAAAGTGTTTTAATTGCCCATGAACAGGTGAAGAGAAGAGACAGCCAATGATCAAGAGAATATAGAAGGAGGTGGAGTTCGAGTGAGATTTCATACCTCAATACTAAATAAGCCCGTGAGGTTGCGGGTCACGACTATCACATTTTGAATGAGCATTTGATTATCGTTACTCTGGGGTTAACCAACGCCGTTAATCGCCCTACCTGGGGCTAAGGTCAATATTGGAATACAAGCACGATTTCAAGGGAGAATCTTAGGTGGGTAGAAAGCCCTCGAGGGTAAAATACACAACCACGTTGGTCTATTGTTGGATGCATATGACGTTGCTTGACTGCAATTTGGGAACATTTGAAGCATCTTTCTCTTTTTTGCTATGCGAAACGCACTGATTCTGACATGTCTGATCCTCTTAACGCCGGTTTTATTTACAAGGTGTGAGCACGATCCATTGTTAAACCGCGATGCGCCGAAAAGTAAGGTGCTCATTCAAACCTATCTGGAAGGAAGTGCCATAGCCGATGTAGGAATTTCAGAATATGCAGTGCTTGCTTCTAAACGAGATGTGAGGGAGTTGGTGGAGATCAGGTTGAAGGAGGATTCGATGATCTTCCACAACAAGGTTTACAATCCCATTGGGTCGATTATACACAACGACATTCAGGGGCTTCAAGGCGTTGATGAGTCCCTAATTCTCGTTGGTTTTCATCGCGGAATAATTATGTCCTATAAGAATGGGAGGTTTGGCAACTATCTGCCCATGACTCATCTGGAGGTGTTTGATCAATCGTGCAAGTTGTCAGTGTCTGACGGTAATACCATATCCTTTCTATCGGAACGGGGTAAATATGTTAAGACAAGCCCAAACGCGCTTAGAAACCAGGGACTAAGGTACAGTTGTATCGCAGCGTGTTCGGATACCGTTTGGCTTGGAACACATGGCAATGGCGTCTATAAAATCACCGAAAATCAGCGTGTAGAACAGCTCGCTGCGTCCAGAGGCTCACAGATTATTCGAGACGATAGCATTGTTGCCATTCGGTTCGATACATGGAGAAATCCAGTAGTCGTTTCAAGGCATGGTGTTGCGTATAAAACGAATTCGACAAAATGGGTGTCGCATATAAATCCCAAGGGAATAATTGGCCAGAGCATTGCACCGCATCCCAACGGTGATTGGTACCTGGGTACAAATCAGGGGCTTTTCATACTAAGTTCCGAAGGAATGAAACCGTGTGCATTGATCAATAAACACCTACCGGGCAACAACGTATTGGCTCTTGAGATAGATACAAATGGGGTGTTTTGGGTTGCAACCACAACAGGCCTTGTTCGGGCTGAGTTAACCGAGAATTCCAATTGCCTTTGAGATAGGATTCTCCCATAACACCTGCTAGTACACGACGAGTCGCTCAACGGACTTGCCGGCGGCTGTATGAATAACAACGTAATACGTTCCGGGAACCATACCTGTGGAACCAAGAGATATCTGGTCACCCGGATGGTTAACACGCCTGATTTGCCTGCCTTGCACATCATAGATCAGTAGAGATGCAATTTGTTGATCTGTTTTAATGTTGAGTACGGCTTTCGTACGAATTGGATTGGGGTACACCCTTGCTTTGCTGATTACAGGTTGAACTATACGTGAAGTATTGTCGTCTCCAATTTTGACATACCAATTCCCTCTGCCATGAGTAAACAGAAAAAGGCTTTGGTCTTTTACCCGATACCTAAGTTGATGAATAGCTACATTCGGAACGCGATGTTCTTTTTGCCAGTTTGTCCCTCCGTCAATGGAGTAATACAAACCGAAGTCCGTAGCTGCATAGAACATCAAAGGGTCTTGTCGATCTTGATAAACCCCGTTTACCGGAAGCCCGGAGGGCATATTGCCAGATATGTTGGTCCATATCCATTGATCGGTATGGGCACCACTGACCTTATAAATTTTTGGTGCTTCACTGTAATTGGTAAAGCATATAAACAGTTCTCCGGGCCTGTCGGCTCTACCGCTGATCCACCCAATCTGATCGTTTGTTACTTCCTGAGGTACTTGCGATGAAAAATCATGTTCTCGTTCCCCAGTCGTGGTCTGTGCACTATCGATGCGATAAATGGCACCCTGTTTTCCCCCAAAGTAGAGCGTAGGATTGACTTTGTCCTCAACATAAAGGGCATAAGCGCTGAGTTTACCACTTATTTTATTCCAGGTGTCTCCACTGTCGAGCGATCTCCAGATTCCTCGCTTGCTTACAAAATATAGTTGAGTGCCATCCATGGGATTAATCTCGAAGGGCGAGATGAAATATCGGTCTTCGGTAATGCCGGAGCCAATTGGTTTAACCAGGCTACGGGCACCTGCTATATTGCTGCAACGAGTCATGCCACCTTTTTGGGTTTCGTGATAACCGAGGTTCTCGTTTTGTAAACTTACATGAGCGAAGCCCCCATCCCAACTTCCGACCTTGAGGCTTTCTCCATTCATGGTACGATATGAACCATTGTCTTGCGTACCGCCTAAGACACTTTTGCCGCTGGGGAAATAACTACCTGCATAGAATTGAGTGACGTTGTAGCCTTGGTTTAGGTCATGAATTACGGAAGTGGAATCCCAGACTTTCCGATAGATTCCACCATCGTTTCCAATCAGACAAAACTTGTCATTGCCTCTATAACTTACAACTTCATGTTGGTCGGCATGTCCGGCCTCAGTTTGTGCCCAGGTATGCCCACCGTCGAAGGATTGCCTCAGGCCTACTCCCCCACAGAGTACATTGTTGGTATCTGTAGGGTGTACGCCAAGACTCACACAGTATTTGCCCTGGTAAGAAATGGTGCTGTTGCTGGGGCTGGTCAGGATTTTCCATGTTTTTCCGCCGTCAGAACTTTTATGGAAGCTTTCTCCGGTCGATCTCGCATAGTTGAGGTAAACAACATATGGGAAGTCTCTGCATTTGGCAAGTACGCCTCGACCCCAGCGATCCTTACTCAAACCTTCAACAATACGTTCGTATGTGCCAGAGTCCCCAGATGCGGATCGATAAACGCCATCCCAGTAACTTGCTATTAATATGGACCCATCCGTAAAGAGTTCAATATCGGTAACAGTATTGGGTCCGTTTTCAACAGAGTATACCTGTTTCCACGTTTTACCCGCATCCGTTGATCGCCATAATCCTCCCAGAGCAGTAGCAACATACACCATGTCTTTATTCACCGGACTGTGCTCAATTGCCCAGATGCTGGTAAAAGCCCCATTTGTTGATTTGTCAACCGTGGAAGGCAGTTGCACGAAGGTTTTCCCACTGTCCGTAGATTTGAATACACCGTCTCCCGGTATGCCCGATGATGCGCCCGCCGCTTCACCGGTGCCAAAGTACATTATGTTAGAGTTTAAGGGGCTTTGGGTGATGCACGATACAGCTAAATTTGCCAGTTGATCGTTAACGGGTTTCCAGGTTGCACACCCATCTTCACTCAACCATAAACCACCAGACACGGAACCAGCAAATACACGGTTCTCGTTACTTTGATCAATCAGGATGGACCTGGTTCGCCCCCCAACGTGAAACGGCCCAAGTTCCTGGACATCCTCAAAGGGGGGTGCAGTTTTGCCGTGTCGAAGTGGTGATTGTACTTCGTCCCATTTTAACCAGGTCATGCTCTGGTTGAACGGTATTTGACCTGTAGTACCTAATTTTCTCCCGTACCATTCTTCAATACCTCTCGGGTCTGACATCGTTGCCTCAGGGCTCCGATTGTTCTTTTTTGTATTAAGCAGAACGATAGAGAGTAACAGTCCAAAGGTGAAAGTGAGTATGTAACCTCGTTGCCTGGATTCCATAATTACGTAGGTTGGTTAGAACAGCGAAACGTCGTGAATCAGATCCCCTGAAGCTAAAGCAACACCGTATGCACGAGTGTCGGAGTATTGGGCCACCGAAAGATATGTGCCTATGGGTGCGAGTAGTTTTACATCTTCATCCGTTAACCCAGGCACCCGGTCTCGCCCACCATTCATAAGCAGATACTTGGCATTAGCGTTAAATTCAGCCAGGCTACCATCTAAATATTTCTCGCCGATTCGGGTAAGTCGCCCGTTGTCGTGGTGCTCGATCAAATACGTTTTGCCATTGTTCTCAGCCCCAAAAACCTTCCAGGGAAAGGTGGTGTTCAGGTTGAAGTATTCTTTTACCTCGAGGAGGCCGTTGCCATCGTGGATGTCACTAACCGGAAAAGAAAATCCCGGGGCGCAAACCGTAACACCAGCAAGTCGTGGTACTTCATTAACGGTGATGTATGCCAATCGCTCTAAAGGAGCATTCGTGAAATAATTGCCACCCCAATTGGTTTTGTATACGGTAGTAGCCCTGGAAGTAAAGACTGATCCATGGCTAAAAGGTGCTTTAATTTCGGCAATTTCACCATCTAGTGTGGAAGGCTTTCTGAAACTGGCAAAAATGGAAGACTCTCCCCAGGCCAGGTCTTGAATCTTGTCGCCTGGAGTAACGTATGGGAGCTCAGCATATTCAATATTTTCGAAATCAAACAACTCAATCTGAGTACCGTGATTGGTAATAACCAACAAACTCCGATCTTCACCCTGACCGCGCCCAGCCAATACATAAATCGATTTTGAAATAGGGTTTATGCGCATGTCGTGAATGCCCAATTGGTTAAGGCTTAGGCCCAATGAAGAAGCGATCTCCGAGGCGAAACCTGTTACGGTTGAATTTACGTCATTGTTAGTGGCATCAGATGGTTTGTCGTCGTCTAACTTAATCGCAAACAGTTTCCCCAGTTTGTCATTGGCCACAACCAGGGCCACTTCGCCTTCAGAGGAAATAAGGGTCATCCTGTTTATGGTCCCGTCGGTCATTGGAGAGCCGGTTTCCAAATTAACCAGTAGGTTTGATTCTTCTTCAATGGTTTTTGGTAGTTCGACGGAATTGTCTTTGCACGACAATACAGATCCAAGAATAAAGATGACCCCAAGAGCCTTAGCCAACGTATATTTTTTATGTTTTATAGTCATAATAATTTTTTTCGATGGGTCAAATTTACTGGAGGGGTAAGAGGTTGAAATCATAGGAATGTATGGTTCAACCAACGTATTGCTTGGGTTAATAACCTAGGTGATGTGACTGACCATCGCAAAGGCCTGTCCAGGATTGGTCAGGCTCCTGTCATGGTGAAATTCCCAATAGACTTGTGTCGGATAGAACCGGAAATGCAGCCAGGTGCATCGATGGTGAATTGGTGGGTTGACATGGTCAATTAGAGGTTCAATGCATCGCCAATAACACTGTCGGTAGAATAGGGGTTCGGTAACTTTGATAAAAGATTTTCTATGAAAACGAACCAACTAAAAGTATTACTGCTGTTGCTTTTTACTGTTCCGCCAAATTGCCTCAGAGCACAATCGAATTTCACATTGGATTATGGTTTTGGTAAACAAGGTTTTGTTTTAAATGATGTTGCCAGGTTCAAGGATGATCAGGCTGTGTCAATTGTGAAACCGTCTACGGATAAACTTGTGGTGGTGGGGCACGATCCGAATGACATTGTTGTCTCTGTGTTGGATACCCATGGTCGCACAGATGCTACTTTTGGAAGCGAAGGGTCGGTTTTGGTTGATTTAGGGGAGAAGGAGACGGTATATAACGCTGTTCAAAGTGACGGTGAGCACATTCTGATAGCCGGACTAACTCGAAATTCGAATTGGAGCTACCAGAAAAACTTTGTTGCGAAACTGTCTCATAAGTCTGGTAAATTGGATACAAGTTTCGGAGAAACCGGGGTGGCAATCGTGCCAGAGAAACAAGCGTTTGACGTTATGGGTGTGGTTCTCGGTAAAGATGGTAGGTTTTTTATCTGTGGATCAAGTTCCAAGGCAATCTATCTCTATGCATATAAGGCTAGCGGGGAACTGGACTCCGCTTTTGGTACACACGGAAGATTTCGGTATTCGACCAAGGATTCCGCCCTACTTCGGTTTGCTGATGTTGCTGTGCAATTTGACTCCATGCCTGTTCTTTTGATGAATAGGGCATACCAAAGTGCATTGGTGCTGCGATTAACTCCTAAGGGCACGCTGGACAAGAAGTTCAACTTATTACCAGAGGGCGCTTATGAATTGCTACCAACAGAGCTACTGGTAACTCCTCAAAGTCAACTGTTGGTTTGCGGAATTCGCAGGTCGGTTGTTAATAACAAAAATGAGGCACATTATGCCATAGCGAAACTAAGCTCGGAAGGCGTCCCGGACTCTTCCTTTGGTAAACATGGCCTTGCAATTGGCCTAAATCCAGCCCATAGAGAAAACTCGTGCCGAACGGCGCAGTTGCTGTCTAACGGCAGCATTCTCCTTGCTGGAGCCTGCGACAGTGTTGCTTCGAACGGTTCCCGTAAGTTGAATTTTCAATTCGTTTTGTTTACTAATGAGGGGAACTTGGATACAACGTTTGGTAAGAGCGGGTTTAGTAGGTTTACTAATTTTAAATACAATGGACATCACGAAGAGGTTCAAGATTTTTTGATTGCAGATAGATCGTTGTACGCTACAGGATATTCAACACACGATTTAGGGCCTTCGTCAAGGTCGCATGTAACCTGCAAACTCAATATGGTTGGCATGGCCACGGTGTCGGTAAACCGTTTTGAAACGCCACTCAGTGTATCGGTTTACCCTAACCCCACCAGTGACTTCATACAAATTCGTACAGACCGTTTGGTAATGGCCTCCGTATTCGATTCAAAATGGAAGAAAATAAAAGACATAAACTACCCGTCTTCGGGTCAACCTATTTTTCTTAACGGAGTGCCAGGCCTCTATTTTGTGCAAGTAGATGATGGTAGAAAGGTGTTTACGTTTAAAGTGATCAAACTCTAACGCTTTGGATAAAAGGTTCGCGCAAACATTCGCATTTCTGCTGCTTTTTGCACTTTCAATTGCATGTCTTTTTGGTTGCCGGCAAAAGGCCGTGGAGGTTGAGTTTAGGCTTGAGTCGGATGGCCCGGAAGTGTTCATTCTTAATGTAGATCGTGATCCACAAGACTCGGTTCGAATAAGGTTAACGAGTGAAGGAGAAAACCGCATGCCTGGAGTATTGCTGGAGAGTGTGGCTCAGGACCAAGGGTGGCTTGTAAGGCCATCGGTTGCCTTGTTGGAGGATAACATGTATGAGATCAGCGTTACCTGGGATGGTAAACTGTACACCCGGATGTGGGGCGTGAAAAAGGAACCAGGTCGTCCCAACGTGAAGGCAGTGGTATATCCCCTTTCTGAACAAATACCTGAAAACACGTTGCAGTTCCATATACAGTTTTCTCAGTCAATGGTTCAGAATCCCAGGGCGTATGAATTGTTCCAGGTACTGGATTCTTCGCGTAAGCCACTCCAAACCTTGTGGCGACAAAAATCGGAGTGGAACCAGGATGGTACTCATCTGGCACTTATGATTCATCCCGGCAGGGTGAAACGAGGAATCGAATACCTGGGTGATAGCCTGGCCTTGTTTAGGCCTGGTGAGTCGTATACCTTGGTGCTTGTAGACACCATTCGCGCGGAAATTGGGCAAGCAATGACGCCTCAGCGCTTAAAGCAGTTCAGGGTGAAGGAATTTGACAGTAAAGTTCCTCAACTCCTATCGTACGGGGCTGCTCAGGATTCCGGTTACTTCGTCAGCTTTAACGAAGCAATGGACTACGGCACCATGTGTTATGGGGTTAGTATGTATGACAAGGATAACAATCGCCTGAAGTTTACCTGTACTACTGCCAATGACAGTACGTGGGAAATTCAGCTGGATTATCCTAAAAACGTAGAGCCTTCCATCCTGAAATTGGAAGACTATGTTTCGGACGTGTGTGCCAATCGAATGAGTCGAACTTTTGAAGTGCGAAACTCGGATGCAATTCGCGAGGATAGTAGTGTTAGGTTATATCTGGACCCTGGTATAAACACGGCTAGGTAGGTCATTTTTTTATTGGAAACAGCCGGAGTATTTCTGGTTTGTGTTGCGATCGTCAATCATTTACCGTCCAATGTGAATTAGGTGATGCACATTCCTGGTCTGGTCCGAAAGAACCACAAATCAGGGCATATATTTCGAAGTCTATGCAAGGTACGTTTAAGCAAAATATTGTTGGTTTTCTTTTGATGCTACTTCAGTTATCGGCTTACTCACAGGAGTGGGGCGAGAGTTCGAGAGTGGTCTCGTCTGACCGAACAGGATACGATCGGTTTGGGAGGTCTGTGGCAATAGGGTCGGACTACGCCATGATCGGTTCACCATTTCACGATCGTAACCGTGCGGGTAAAGATTCAATTGAATCGGCTGGAGCCGTATATTTTTACGAAAGACAGCCAAATGGAAGGTGGAAAGAGAGCCAAAAAGTGACAGCACCACATCGTTCGTTGCGGGCTTATTTTGGAGCAAGTGTGTCTATGTTCGGAGATCTGGCAATTGTCGGAGCGTATGGAGATTACAGAGATTCACTCGGTGATGCTTCTGATTCCCTTTATAATGCTGGTTCGGCGTACCTGTACGTGCGCAACTCAACCACGGCGAAATGGGAATTTTTTCAAAAGATTACGGCCAGAACACGCCAAAAGGGAAGCTCGTTTGGTACGGTTACGAGTATCCATGGTCAAACCATTTTTATTGGTGCTCCCTATGAGGATAAGCTCATAGGCAACGGGAAAAAGCTTGCCAATTCAGGAGCGGTGTATGTGTTCGAGCCTAATTCCTCATTCCGATGGGTTCTTAAGGCACGAATTGAGAGTAAGAATGTAGAAGCGTTCGATTATTTTGGTAATTCCATTTCCCTCTCGAAGAAAACCGCGGTAATTGGGGCGCTTTTTGAAGATGAAAACGAGAACGATGTGGATTCGATTCACGACACCGGATCGGCATACATCTTTAGCGAAAACTCCAACGGAGAGTGGGAGCAGGTACAGAAAATTGTGGCAAGCGACCGAAGTGATGGGGCTCAATTTGGTTTCACCGTAAGCCTGGATGGGGACGATCTTGTGATTGGCGCTCCGTTTGAGGATAAAAACGAACAAACCAAGGACTCATTGACATCGGCGGGTGCCGTGTATTTTTTTCAAAAGGAAACGAATGGCGTATGGAAAGAACAGAGTAAGGTAGTTCCATCGAACCGGAGTGCGCACGACCACTTTGGAGACGCCGTTTCTATTGACAAGGGTATAGCGGTAGTTGGCGCCAAAGACTACGACTACTTTCTACCGTTTCGGGGCGATATCATCAATGGTGGCGCGTTTTATGTATTCGGGAAACAAGCACAAGGTAGTTGGAAACAGCTTCAACATATTGTTTCGTCAAAGCCGGAAACCAATGCCCTTTTTGGAGGGTCAATTGCAATCCGAGACAGCCTTATTGTGGCAGCCGCTGAAGCAGAGCGTTTGGAAGGGAAAACAGATGCCGAGCGGATTTACTCAGGCGCCTCTTATTTTTTCGATCTCTACAATCCTGAACGGAAGGTACTTGACCTGGAAACTTGTAAAGAGTTGATTTCTCCCAGTGGTAAGTACACCTGGGACCAATCTGGAATATACAGGGATACACTTCAGAACGCATTGGGCAGGGATAGTGTTGTTTTTGTCATCAACCTTGCGGTTCACAATGTAGATACTTCCGTACTTGTTTTACCCCATGACGGGATTCTTGTTTCTCTTGCCAACTTTTCAACCTATCAGTGGTTAGATTGCGATCAGAATCGGGAGCCGATTGCAGGTGGAAATTCACAAACCTTCCGACCCAAACAATCCGGGTATTACGCAGTTGTAGTAGCGAATCAATATTGTACAGATACGAGCACATGTCATCGTTTCGATTTCTACAACCCTGATCGGGATACCGTCAGTATTACTTCTTGTGGTGAATTCGTTTCACCAAGTGCCCGATATGTGTGGAACTACAGTGGTGTCTATCGAGATACTCTTTTCAATCGGCAGGAAGAGGATAGCATTGTTTTCGTACTAAATCTGCAGGTGGAAAGAATTAATCCTAATGTTTTGTTTACGGATGAGTTGCTTGTTGCTCTTCAGGATTCGGCTGAGTATCAGTGGTTGGACTGTGACAAAAACTATGAAATCCTGGCGTTTCAAACTGATCAGTGGTACGAACCATCTGAGAACGGAAACTATGCTGTTGAAATACGAAAGAATATGTGCACTGATACCAGTGAATGTCTGTCTTTTGAGAACTTGGACGCTGCTACTATGGCTCGTGAGGAAGCCCCGCATATATACCCTAATCCAGGATCGGGCATTTTTGTAATTGACGCAGGCAACGCGGCATTGGCAGGATTGGAAGTTAGGGAACTTTCTGGCAAGGTGATAATAACACAGGTAGTACGAGGCAAAAACCAAACAACCATCAACCTGACACAACAACCTGCAGGCCTGTATTGGCTGCAACTCCATTTCGAAGGGGGCAGGCAGCAACGGTTGCCAATGGTTAAACTAAATTAAAAAGGGGGGGTGAATGCCTGGCTTCTTCCGATTAAACCCCTCATAGGTTTTGCCACTTTTCTTGAATGAAACGAATATGAGGACAAAAAATATGAGGGGTAACCTTTTCATTTGGTTGTTCTTTTCTTACAGATTATTTGTCAAAAGTTTGATGAAATGCAACTACCACGTTTCCATTTCTCTGGCAATGCGGTTGAGCCATCGTTTCGCATCCTTTACCGATATGAGCTTGTGATAAACAATTAAACGATCCAGTTTTGCCCCATAAGGTCGAATGATCTTTGCGGCATTCGTTTCAGACTCCCATGAGGTGTAGGCAAATTGTTTTTCATTGTTTGCTAGGTGTTGTTTTACTTTCTCTAAATCATAGCGGTTGATATAGTCTCTTAAACTTCTTATAAGGGCCTTGTACTTCTTCTTGTGGAAGGCATGGAGCGATTTAAAACACTTCTTCATGTAGGGTGAAATCCAGCTCCAGGCAGACTCTCTCAAGCTTTCAGAAGACAGTATTTTAAAGGTGTATTCTTTGGAAAATTTGCGGAAAGCATATCCGTTAAATCCAGCCGAGTCATTCCAGCCCTGGTACTGCCTTTGGTGCGTCAGAATATTGTACTCCGCCTTATTGCTGAGACTGCTGCGTGGTACATGAAAAAGTGCGTTGAGTGAGTTGTTCAGAAGATTTTGATAATCCACCACAGTGCTGTCACCTTTGTATCTCAACACCTTAGGCAGTGCTGCGATCAAAGATCCAGGAGCATTTGAAACCTCCCAATCGGTGTATGCGCCATAGTTTGCACCGTAGGCATGTTTGTTGAAATTTTTGTCTATATAACCGTCTGCTATGTGATGCGTTCTTCCATTTCTTCGAATGTCAACTTGATTTTCTATGTACAGAATGTAACCATCGTGGAACGATGGTTGAAGATAATGATAAATAGGAGGAATTATCTCGCCCCGCTCAACGTGTAGCATGCCCTGCAGACCTTCTTTTCTGAAGACACCAAGATTTTTATGGAAAAATGCACCTTCAGTTTGTTCTCCATGCTCAAAATCCACAAGTACCGTGTTGTTCGAATCCAAAACCCCATAGTGCCCGGTTGTGTCCTTCGCCCAAACGTATTGATCTTTATAGGTTTCGCGAGGGAAATGATCCATTTTCAAGTATATCGGTGGGATTAATTCGTTTCCCGATAGTAAGGAAATGACTCCGACCTTTTCGCCAACCCATACACGACAGAGGCCATGTAGTGATGAACCGTTTCCTGAGATCTTGTCGTAAATGAGAGGGACTACGATGCTGTCGTCGTCCGTTACTATTCCATATTTTTTTGTGCTGTCATTTACCACTAAATGTCTTCCTCCTCTACTCAATCGGAAGGTTCTTACCTTCCTATATGTTTCATCCTCGTTGTAATTGGTGCCGAAGTGAGCATTGTTGATCGTAAGAGCTGAAAGAACCAGGAACAGAGCCAGCAGGAGTGTAGAGTTGACTTTAAATGAGTGATGCATGGGTTAACTTTATGTGGGCTCAATACTAACGCGTTTCAGGGTTGCGATACTATTGGGAAACACGTCAAAATCACCAACGAGGTGAGCGAGTTTATGATCGCTGAGTTACTTCTGGTTGGAGGAAGGAATGTCGGTTTTCTGATGGCCCGGAAGGTAGACGTTTATCATGATCTCGAGTATTAAAATGGTACAACGAAAATGACCAATCAAGAAGATACAAGTGGGGTTGGTATTCCAGGCCTCAGTCTGGCAAGAATTAATTTGAGATAATCAATATACTTGCACTTAGTCAAACGGAATGGGTAAATCGAGTGTTGTAAACAAATATTTGTTGCCATTACGCAATCAGGTGATTGACCTTGTTGCTTCAGATTCGACTGTGCTGGAGCTGGGCTGCGGTAATGGGGACCTGTTGCTTAAGCTTGCGCCCAGGTTGCGAAGTGGAAAGGGACTTGATTATTCACGGGGATTAATCCACGACGCTCAACAGCAAGCTGCTGCAAAGGGTTTTGATCACCTGTGTTTTGAGCAGGTTGAGCTTTCTCTCGGGTATGAAGTGCCTGACCAATACGATTACACCATTGCGAGTTTGTTTCTTCATGTGGTGCCCTGGGACGTGGCGAATCATTTACTCAAGGTGATGTGTGAAGCTTCGTCCAAGACCATTGTTTGCGGGTTTAGTGCACCAGGTACAAGGTGGCAACGATTTTTGTTGTGGCTCGACCAGCGATTTAATAAGCACTATAAATATTTTAAGGTGTACCAGGCAAGAAATGGGGTTGAAGGCTTGCTCAAGCCATTAAAAGGATTTCAATGGACTGTGTACGACACATTTGATCCCGTAATTAAGATATACGAGATAACCAGAAAGAAGACTTCTTGAATCGCGATGGATAGTTGGCTAAAAGTGCGTCAAATAGATTGACTTTCAACCGCCTTGAGAAACGTGCCCCTCCTTCTTGAAGAAACGACTAGAGTTTCACCGTTGGAGAGTGTTATACGCCCATCGGACTTTTGATATTTTACAACCTTTGCGAGATTAACGAGGTATGTACGGTGTGTTCGAATGAACATCGTGCTATCTAACATTTCTTCGAACCTGCCTAGTTGTTTGGTTATGAGCAGGGACTTCCCAGACGCAAGAATAAAATGACTATAGTTTCCGTCAGCTTTGATGTAAACAATGTCTTTTAATGGAACAAATACGGAGTCGCGCCCTGTGTTCAGTAATATTTTCTGATTTGCCTTGTCGCCATGGTTGTATAAAAAACTTGTCAGGCGCTTTTTACGAAAATCCCTTTCGTCTCTTAGAGATTCAGCCCGGTTTGTGGCGTTTATGAGTGCGGTTATATCAATGGGTTTGAGAATGTAGTCCAGCGCAGCCAGTCGGATAGCCTGGATGGCGTATTGGTCATAGGCGGTGATGAAAACGACATCACAGTCGAACCTGGCCGATTGCTTTAGAAACGTTAAACCATCAAGGTGTGGCATCGAAATGTCGAGATAAATCAGATCAATTTCGTTATGGTGCTTTTCCAGAAAGTGAAAGGCTACGACGGGATCACCAAAGTCCCCTAGCACTTCTACAGAAGGACAATACAGTTCCAGAAAACCGTTCAAAAGGCCTCTGGCATCGTCTTCGTCGTCAACTATAATTGCTTTCATGATGTATTGGGAGTTTAATTGTTACTATGGTCCCATGGTCGTTGGGGTCAATATCACTTTTGTCAACTACTTTGAGTGAAAACTCGGTGGAGTATCTATGTTTTAACAAAGACATCCTTTTTGATGTTAGGTCGGAGGAGATTGAGGGTACAGCACGCCCTTTTTTTTGCCGCCGTGATTCTTTGATTCCAATGCCGTTGTCATCAATTACCACAACAATGAAGTCGTTGCACAGTTTAAAGGAGATACGGAGAAGCTCTCCTTGAAGCATGCCATGAAATATGGCATTTTCTACAAACGGTTGAATCAACATTTGAGGAAATACAACGTCAAGCTCATCCAGTCGAGGATCACAATCGATCTGATAGTTGAGCTTCTCTTTTAGGCGCATTTTTTCAAGCTCCAGGTAGTTTTTAAGTAGGGTGATTTCATCTTCCAGAGAAACCACTTCGCTTACGCTCGAGTCCAATATCTTTCGAACCAAATCGGAAAACCTACTTAAATAATAATTGGCTGTTTTAATATCGTTCTTCACATAAAAGTACTGGATTGAATTAAGGGAGTTAAAGATGAAATGTGGGTTCATCGCTGCACGCATGCTTCTAAGCTCCATATCCGACATTTTTTGCTCGGTCTCAAGACTCAGTTTTAATTGCCTCGTCTTTTTTCGTTGACGAATCGTGAGTCCAAGAATAAGTAGTCCGGTCACTATTGCGATTGACAAAAACCGGAACCAACTGGTTTCATACAAGAATGGTTTAATGGTGAACCGAACAACGTGAAAGGGCTGTTGCGAGGTGTTTTTTGGTTTTATGTAAAGTGAATACGTGCCGGGTTTCAGGTTTGGGAAATTGAGTTCGCAACTGTTAGTTGTGAACCAATTATCGGAAAGACCTTCGAGTTTATACAACAACGGGACGTTCATGGCGTGTGTTGAACTTGTATAGTTCATCCGCACCGTGATGTCGTTCATCCGTCGATTGATACTCGAGTAGCTTGCCCAATTCAATCGCGTATTGTTACCAATTAGAGCGTCACAGAAAACCTGGTGGATTTCATTTGTAGATGCCGTTAAATAGGTTCTATAGAAACTTTTTTCAGTAACATAAAACAACTGATTGTCGAGTAAACATATGTCTACTATGTTATGAACCTTCCCTAAAGTGGATAAATTGGACTGGTGTGTTTTCTCCAGGGTCCTGGTTTTAGGATGATATTGAAATATGTACCACCCTTTGGTTGTAGCGAGAAGAACCCCATTGTCTTTCGTAGTTTTAAGGGAATTGATGGATATTGAACCTGAAGCACTGTCGAACAAAATGTGCTCCGAGAGAAGGCGGAAGGTGCTGTCGTATACCTTGATTTTGCGCCTGTCAGTGAGGCCAAGTATCTTACCCGACATCGTCGTAATCTGAGTAAGGTTGTCTCTGTCCATTGCTGTGGAAAGCTGCTTTTTCGAAGCGTTGTAAAACCGTACCTCATATACACTCACGAGGAGAAATAAGTGACTGTCAATTGGAACAATTTGCTTCGCATGCTTGTCCCATATGCGCTTTCGATCATTCTTGTCAGAGTCATATAGGAAGAACCCCTGCGTGGTGCCGACAATCGATTCATGATCATTCAGAGTCTTAAAATCCTTTACACTTCCATGCGACTCTTTTTTTAAGGTTCTTTTGCCGTTAAAATCTATCGAAAGACGCTCAAGGTTTCCATAGGTTAGAGAAACAGAGTGATAAGAGGGAGAATGTAACTTCATCTCGAACTCGTCTGATGGTGTTGTAATTTCATAGAGCTGTGCCATGTCTACGGCCTTCCAGATACCAAGTTTCTCGAAGCTTGAAATGTACACACCATTGTTAAACAACTCGAGGTCGTTGAATTGGCTTTGGTCAGTGATATACCATAAGTTTATGGGAGAGCCTCTTCGTGCTAGAAAAACACCATTTTCGATGGTGACTATCCAGAGGTTTCTGTCCTTGTCTTCGTACAGGTTTCGTACCTTGGTAGGACATTTATATACCCGCTGAAATTCGCCTTGGTGATACTTGTAAATGATGTTGTTAACAATGAAGAAAGGGCGTGCTACACCGGAAACACATTTGGTAGCGTGAATTGTGTTGGCAATGGTGTCGGTCTGATCGGTTCCGTCTTTTCCTATTGTGTGGAATACGATGGGTGATTCAGGTGAGATTGTGACATAGGTTTGGTATGGTGCCAGTTGTGTATATTGGTTAAAATGTTCTCTATGGAAGTGCTCTTTAGATCCAATAGGGCCTTTGTAGAGAACCAGCTTTTTATTTAGGTTGAGGTAGAGCGCTCCGTCAATTAGATAATATTGGATTCCATCTTCAACGAAGGTCAGTTCAATGGGTGAACCTATCTGACTTGATATAAAGTAGGTGTGATTGGTTAGGTTGTAATAACAATAGTCCAAGCGTTCGGTGCGATAGACCATGTAGAGTTCCTGTCGCCATTTGTCAAAGAAAAGATGGTTCGATTCTATAACTTTTCCCTTGAACATGAGGCTCGAATCAATGGCCTCTATGGTATTGTTTTTTGATAAATAATTTGGAAATCGGGCGAAACACCCAAACCACAAAGTGCCATTTTTGTCGCGATATAGTTCGCGCACATCGTTCGAATTCAGTCCATCCTTAACCGTGTAACTTTCGATGCCATAAGCATTGAATTTGCTTACTCCGTTTTCAGTAGCGGCCCAAATAAACCCCTGGTCATCTTGTTCAATAGCGTATACTTTGTTGCTAAACAGACCGTCGTTAATCGTGAACTGTTCGGCATGAACATTCTCGCCAAAGGAGTTTAGGCGTAGAATTAAAAAGAAAAAGAGGCCAGAATATCTCACTTTTGCGCAATATAACGTTCAATAATGGATCGGTAATTCCCGCCTTCTTCTTTCCCCATATTTATCAGTTATACTGTACGAGCGTGGATGTTTTCTGTATGAATTTAATGGTCCGCCTTGTTGAAAAGTTCGTGGTTTTGGTCCAGCGATATTTGACTCCACAAAAAAAAGGGGGCTTTCGCCCCCTTGTACTAAAACAACATGGCAGTATCTACTGCTTTAGAAAGGTTTTTGATTCCACATGATCGCCCTGTGTGATGGAAACCACATAGGTGCCTGCAACAAGGTCGGAGACGTTTAATGTAAGCATGCCTGCATGGGCGTTTAGGTTTTGTTCCAACTGAACAACTCCCAATATGTTTAACACAGATACCGTAATAGGTTCATCGGCCATAAACGAGTAGGTTAGGTTTAAGTCCTCACCAACCGGATTCGGGAAAACCTGCATGGTTTTGGCATCAATGGTAGTAATAACAGCTCTGCTGTCAACCGTAGGCTCTTTGTGATCAATTGCTCCCGAAACGACTCTTCCATTCAAGCCGTTTCTAAGCAGGAACAAGCCGAGTGTATTAGTTTCAGGTCGTTCCTGATACGCATTTTTGACCATCTCAATTTCCGATAAACCCAAACGGTTCACGTCGAGGGCTCCGAGATAGTATTGAGCCATCAGCATTTCGGTTACCTTCTGAGCCTCTTCCAATGGTGTCTCTACCTGAATGGCTTTGACTGTTTCGAGCCAGTCAGTATAGTTCTTATTTGCTTTAAAGTGGTTGGCCTTAAACCATTGTAACGAGTTTTCAGACAAGAGTTGTTTTTTTAACACGTCCCTGTAGAACTGATCAGCGGCACCCGGGTTGCTACGGTGTACAGAGTTGTAGTAATCGATGGCCGCCGGACCAGGAACCGGAAGACCGGAAAGGATGTCGGCAATGTCCTTGTCAAGAATGACAGATTCGTGTGCCTCAAATGGTCTGCAATCATAAATCAAGCCTTGTGGAGACCCGGCCAAATTGTAGATCTGGTGACCACAACTTGTGGTTGAGTTTACAGATGCCGGCCCAAGAATGAAGGTGTTCGCTGAAATCGCAGCAACGCCAAAGTTGTTGTACAAATTGGTTGTAAACCCACCAGCGGTAAACACGTCAACGGCAGCTGCCGAATTACTCCAGAAGGTGTTTTGTCCGTGTACCGGATTCAATCCAATGTTCAATACCGGCTCTCCTGCATTGTAAACACCATTTGCTGTGTAGTTGTACAGGTAGTTGTTCAGAATGGAAGTATTGGAGCATCCATTGCCAATCACAATAGCATACTTGCTATCAAAAACGCAGTTAGATTCGATGGACGTCATATCCGACTGGTCGTTGAATATGCCCGTTATTTGATGGTTCATATCAACTACGTTACACTTTACATACGTGTTTGTGCACGATTCAATAGCAATCCCAATCTCTTCCGATTCAGTAACCCGGTTGTTCAGAATTGAACAATCGTTTGTGTGATTGGCCACAATGCCAATGGTAAATCCTTCCACTTGATTCTCATGAACGTTGATCAGATCAGATTGGAATAGTTCAATACCATATTCGGTTGAAGGAGTGTTGGCTTTTAGAATGTTGCTTTCTATCTCAATAGGTGAGCGACATTCATCGAGGTGAATTTGTGAACCAACCACACGATCACGGAAAATTTGCCGTTCAAATTCATTGTTGTTGATTTTCATAAACTCTTCAAAGCCCACAATTTGGTTGAAGTAAACGCCCTTAGACATATCGGAGAAATAGTTGCCACTAATGGCTTCGATAATGCTCATGGACGATACAATTCCGATATGTTCGGTGGTGTTTGAACCATTATTAACGAAGTGGTTCCCTTTAATTTCTGTGAGCATAGCCGAGTTTTGATCAACGAATATGGCCGCCACATAAGCCTGGCCAAGGCTGTCACAGAAGCTTAGATTCTCAAATACATTGTCGTAGGCGAAGTTGTTGTTTGCAATAGGGTTTTTGAACGACGACTCAACGGTGTAGATTCCACTTTTGCAATTGATAAAGGTATTGGAATTGATCTTTGGATTGTCGCTTAGGTTGAAGGCCAGGGCAGCTTCAGCATTTTTGAAAAGGCACTCATTTATTTGATTGTTTTCTGAACTGTCCGTGAATCGGATTCCAATCCATGTTCGGAGTTCATCACAAGGTCGGAAAACCGAGTTGTTGGCCCGGATGCGACCATGTACAACAATGCCTGAACATTCGTCAAAGATCATGTCCACGTTGGTTAAGTCCAGCAGGACATCGGTCTTAACTGTAATAATGGTGTTCGGTGCTACATAATAGCGCCCTGAGAAGTAGGTCGTTTCGTCAATCACGATATTGCTATCAATAACAGTGGTATTGGAGTCAACACAGGGATTGGAGCACAAGTCGCGCTCGAACAGGTCGAAGGAGTCATCGTTGAGGTTGGTAAACTCCGGCCATATCTGGATTGTATCAAAGTTAATAGTGCCAGGAACCTCGTTTAAGGTGTCAACAGTAATGGAGTCAGCAATAATGGTACACCCGCTTGCCACCAATGGTATATTGATGTCAGAAGTGAAGTAATAACCATCGCGGGCAATCTGATTCGAGTTGTTAATAGAAGATCCAGCTAGTTCCAGGGTTCCACCACCATTGGTAAGAACTGCACCTGTGAACCACTGTTGCCCTTCTACTCCAAGTTGACGAGTCCAGTCGCGTTGCACAAAGTTTGATATTCGGGTTATGTTGGATTCCATCACGGCACTTACGGATAGGTTTTGGGAATGGCCATTATTTTCGTCGCCAGGGCTTTGAATC
>JAEPQQ010000073.1:19790-20060 GCA_017640445.1 Bacteroidia bacterium
CAATTGGCTCTATGGTGATGTTGTTTTCATAATTCAATCCATCCGTGTTGCTGTACTGATGGATTCGCGACACATTAAGTGTTCCGCTGGTGGCAACATCGCCAGCCATAACGTAGTGCTCTGTGGTTACAGAGGCGGTGAAGTCGTTGGTGATGGATCCGGAGAGAAGGAAGTTTCCCGTACCCTGGTCGATGAATAACTCGGTTGGCCAGTTAGCATCTCGCCCTGTGCTACTGTTAAAGTTAAAGACATTTTGTGCCACAATCGCAC
>JAEPQQ010000074.1 GCA_017640445.1 Bacteroidia bacterium
AAATCATACTTGTAGCACCAGAGGTTTCTTCTGTGCAAATTTCTAGTCAGGAAACTGCACAAATTCACCTAAGCCCTAGTGCGCCAGAATCAGCCGGGGCGAGTCTGGATTTCACCCAGACACATGACTCTTCTTTGTGGTTGAACTATTCTTCCATCAAGGGAGGAGAGTCGGGCCAGATAAAAAATATATACGTGCGTCTGGCCGATGATAACCTACCTGAAGGTACGGTTATAACCCTGAAGGCCAGCGATGCGTCAGTTCATGGACAAGGCGATATGGGTAAGGCACTAAACGCCATACACCTGTCGGGAACGAACCAGCGGCTAATTGAAAACATTGCCTCGTGTTACACGGGCGAAGGTGTTGGAAAGGGAAGGCGTTTAACTTATTCACTCAAAAGAGGTGATAAGTACGAGGCACTTATGAATGATGAAAATCTTGCTGTAACGGTAAGTTATACCATCGCCGACTGACGGTGGTATTTGATAAGAATCTTTTTATAATAATTAGTAATTTTCGAGTGGGCTCTGATGGGAATCAGGGCCTGCTTAGTTTAAAATCCATTTCTTTCCGAAATAAAACATTCTTATAATCAAAGGGTTAGGCCTTGTTCCGTAAAAAAGATTGTATTTGAGATAGGGGATTTCTTCCAATCGTTGTCCTATGACCGTAAAACGAAAAGAAGAACTCAATATGAAGAATTCAATCACCGTGCTCGTGGCTCTTATCTGTCTTCTCACAACCCATGTTTCAGCACAACAGCTAACGCAGAAAATCAGAGGAAGTGTTTTCGATCAAGACTCTCGAACACCATTGCCCGAGGCTTATGTACAGGTGCTTAATACCAACCCGGAGATTAGTGCAATTACCGATTCCGATGGCAACTTTAGCCTTAGCGATGTTCCTGTTGGGCGGGTTACCATAAAGGTATCTTACATAGGGTATGAAGACAAAACAATGCCCAATGTGCTTGTAGGTTCAGGTAAAGAGGTAATTCTCAATGTGGGGATTACTGAATCTGTAGCTAACCTGAAACAAACCGTCATTACTAAAAAGAAAAACAGACAGAAAGTGTTGAATGAAATGGCCGTAGTAAGTGCGCGCTCTTTTTCAGTAGAACAGACGAAACGATACGCCGGTGCCATTGACGACCCTGCCCGGATGGTTTCTGCTTTCGCTGGTGTAAACGGAAATGCAGAGGGTAACAACGACATTGTAGTACGCGGTAACTCACCACGGGGAATTTTATGGAGATTAGATGGTATCGAAATACCAAACCCAAACCACTTCGCTGCTGAGGGAGGTACAGGCGGGCCAATTAATGCCCTCAACAGTTCCATGCTGGGCAATTCCGACTTTTTTACAGGAGCCTTTTCCGCCGATTACGGAAATGCGTTATCCGGTGTATTCGACATGAAGCTGAGAAGTGGTAATAACGAAAAACGTGAGTACTCTGCCACAGCAAGTATTTTGGGCACCGACCTAACCGCCGAGGGTCCGTTTGGAAAAGGCTACAACGGGTCGTATCTGGTTAACTATCGCTATTCAACGTTGGCCATGCTCGATGATATCGGTGTGGTTGATTTTGGTGGGGTGCCAAAGTATCAGGATGGTTCATTTAAAGTCAAACTTCCAGCTGGTAAAAAACACACAGTAAGCATGTTTGGTCTAGGTGGAATAAGCAGTATTTCACAACAAATAACGAGCGAAGAAGACGAAAACCTTGTTCTCTCAGAAGGGGAAGCAGGATCTAAGCTGGGTGTTTTGGGCCTGACCCATACCTACCTCATAGGCGACAAGGCATTCCTTAAAACAACACTGTCAACTACCGCAACGGAACTTGAAAATACGTATTCCATACCCGACGACGGACAACGTTTGTACGAAGTGGCCCGTTCAAGTTTTCTGAAAACAAACTTAGGAGCAAACGCCGTGTTGAATTACAAGTTCAATGCTCGCAACAAGCTTAAGACAGGCATTATTGTAAACCGACTCAGCTATGATCTAAACGATCAGTATTGGAGTTTTATCACCGATAAACTCGAACCAACACTCGAGAAAGACGGACAGGCTACAACCATACAGGCATATACCAGCTGGAAAAATAGAATTACCACCGATCTAACACTGGTTACCGGTGTACATTACATGCACTTTTTGCTCAATGATCGGAAATCGTTGGAACCTCGATTGGCCCTTAACTGGCAACAGAGCCCAGGCCAGTCCTTTTCTGCCGGATTTGGCATTCATAGTAAAACCGAGAGCAT
The DNA here is from genome assembly GCA_017640445.1 of Bacteroidia bacterium. Taxonomy (GTDB): domain Bacteria; phylum Bacteroidota; class Bacteroidia; order NS11-12g; family UBA9320; genus UBA987. The sequence continues at coordinate 2,271 of JAEPQQ010000074.1, forward strand.
TGCAACTTATCTGGGGCAACAGCAGCAGGATGACGGATCATTTATAAACCCAAACAACAATCTTGGTTTTTCTAAGGCGGCACACTTTGTAGTGGGCTACGACAAACGACTAAACCGTGTAACTCAGTTAAAATTAGAGGCGTATTATCAAAAGTTGTTCAATGTACCGATTGAGGACGAAGCAAACAGCACGTACTCACTTCTGAACTCGTCTGATTGGTTCACAACAAGATCGTTGGTGAACAATGGGGAAGGCAGAAACTACGGACTTGAGGCAACCGTTGAGAGATCGTTTAGCAACAACTTCTATTACATGAGCACACTGTCGCTATACCGGTCGTTGTACACAGCAGCAGATAATGTAGAGCGGAGTACTGCATTCGATGGGAATTACGTATTCAATTTGTTGGGCGGCAAAGAGTTTAAACTTGGAAAACCTGAGAAGAAGAGAACCTTGTTTGTCAATACTAAAATAGCACTCATTGGAGGTTCGAGGTATACACCAATTAACCTGGCTGAGTCAGTGTCTCTTGGCGATGTGGTTCGCGATGAGTTGAACCCGTTTTCTGCGAAGGGTGATGATGTATTTATCGCGGAATTGGCCATTGGTTTGAGACGAGATCGGAAGAAAACTACTACCGAACTTAAGTTGGACATCAAAAATGTAACGAACAACAAAGCTGTGGTGAACGAGTATTATAATCATGCCACCGAATCAATCGAGGTGAGCCATCAACTTCCACTTTTGCCGGTGTTGAGTTATAAAGTAAGCTTTTAATTCTGGTCTACTTTTGGTTGTGTAAAACGGGTTGCCAATGGCGCCCGTTTTTTTGTGAATGGAGCTGCCACAATATCAGCCAGGTCTCATTTCGTATATTCGTAATAACCCAAAAGGATTTTACGTATGAAAAAGTGTGGTCTCCTGGTGCTGTTTCTGGCACTAACGTCGTTCTATATTCCCCTTTTTGCACAACACATTGGTATCAACGAAGATGGTAGTCTACCTGACCCTTCGGCAATGCTTGATGTTAATTCCACAAATGGAGGTCTGTTGGTGCCACGAATGACTAAAGCCGAAAAACTAGGCATTGCGTCTCCCGCAAATGGTTTATTGGTTTATCAACTGGACGATACCATTGGTTTTTGGTACTACAACCAAAACCATTGGTTGCCGGTAATGTGGTCGATTACAGCGGGAAATGGGCTAAACGGAGGAACAATTCTGTCGAATGGAACCATCGATCTGGCCAATACAACCGTCAATCCGGGTAACTATGGTAATGCAGACAGTTTTGCCGTGTTTACGGTAAACCCCATGGGACAACTCACCTTCGCCGGCATGTTACCCATTCCGGATAACGATAGCACAAATGAGATTCAACAACTTAGCTTTCGCAACGATACCCTGTTTCTTGAAAATGGAGGTTTTGTTGATATGCGTCATTTCGACAAGGATACAACCAACGAGATTCAACATTTGAGTTTTAGAAATGATACCCTGTTTCTTAGTAAGGACACGTTTCTGGTTATGTCGAAATTTGATCAGGACTGGATCGGTTATAACACTGGAAGCATGTATAACGGATCGTTTAGTGATAAAATTGGAATTGGAACCACCACACCGGAATTTGCTTTAACTATCGACCGGTCCGGTCCTTATTCCGATGGCGGAATTCTGGCCAGGGGCATCTATAACTATGGTGCACAACTATCAACTTCGGGTTCCGGTACGCGTATGTTTTGGTATCCAAGAAAAGCCGCTTTTCGATCAGGTTATGTAACAGGAACCAACTGGAACAACGACAGTATCGGAGGGTACTCAACTGCCACCGGATACAATACAAAAGCAAAAGGCCTGTATAGTTCAGCCTCAGGGTATAGCACTGAGGCAAATGGCACAGGGTCATTCACAGCCGGTGGTCTTAGTCAGGCATCCGGACTTTACTCCATGTCGCTGGCATACCGATCTTCGGTTTTGGGAAATTATGCCTTCGTTGCGGGTTCGTATAGCGAAGTGTCAGGAGATCGATCTATTTCCATCGGATACTATGATTCAGTTTCCGGAATAAACTCCCTCGCAATTGGTATGTACAACGATGTGTATGGCGACTATGCCTCTGCTATTGGGAGAGCCAATCAGGTTACCGGCGATTTTGGTGCAACCTTGGGGTATGCCAACCAAAACAGTGCGTTTAGCGGCTTTGCGCTGGGGCATACCAATACAGTAGGGGGAGATTACTCTTTTTCAGGGGGGAATCGAAGCGTTGTTACGGGAACGTATTCCTTTGCCTATGGTTATCTCGATTCGGTAAGTGGCAGTTACGCGCTTTCCATTGGCTATGCCAACAAGGCTACTGGTACTTCTTCGGCAGCAATGGGTTCTACAAATACGGCTTCCGGAATCGCGTCTTTTGCATCAGGGTCGGCCAACGAAGCCAGTGGAAATTATTCCACGGTACTAGGTCGTAATGGAGAGGCGTCTGGCAACACGTCTGTTGCCGCCGGATATTACAACAATGCTTCCGGGGCGTATTCGGTGGCAATGGGTGGTTTTAGCAAGGCGTTGGCAACCAGTGCAATAGCCCTCGGTTATGCCGATTCAGCCGCAGGCGCAAACTCCGTTGCCATTGGTGCCTATTCAGAAGCCAGCGGGCGTCAGGCCATTGCCATGGGGCAACGATCAATTTCAAGTGGAGCCGATGCGATTGCGTTTGGTTTGTCTGACTCTGCCAAGGGAACGGGAGCCATTGCAATGGGAACTTATTCAAAGGGAATTGGAGACTACTCATCGGCCATAGGGTCCAGGGCAACGGCCACAGGATATGGTTCAATCGCACAGGGTTGGTCGAGTTTAGCGGAAGGATCATACGCGGTAGCCGAAGGATATGCCGTAACGGCAAGTGGCAATTACGCACAGGCAAGAGGCTTCAATTCCATTGCTTCAGGTAATTACTCAACGGCCATTGGAGCGTACCCAAAGTCTACGGGTATTTATTCTGTTGCAATAGGGTATGCAGATTCTGCAAGTGGTTCATATTCAACGGCTATGGGCTTTTCTTCCAAGTCTATGGGCTCGGTTTCCTTCGCTATCGGTAACCGTGCAATTGCTACAGCCGATAACTCAGTAGCAATTGGCTATCGTGACTCAGCAACCGATTCGTATGCCATTGCTGTGGGAGCTTTTTCAAAAGCTAAGGTGGATTACGCAATGGCTCTGGGGCCCTATGCAGAAGCCCTGGCATATGGGTCGCTGGCACTAGGTTGGCGGTCTACCACAAACGGGAACTACGCTGTGGCATCCGGATTCTACGCATTGAGCTCGGGTCAATATGCCCAGTCGCATGGATATTACACAATAGCATCTGGAGATTACGCGATGGTGAATGGTTTTAGAGATACGGCAAGTGGAGATTACAGCGTTGCTGCCGGATACCGCAGTAACGCATCGGGTAATTATTCGCATACCATTGGCAGCTACCTTTCTACGGGTGGTTATTTGGGTGCCATGGTATTGGGAGATATTAGCACAACTGTTCAGGCAAAGAGTACGGCCAACCATCAGTTTACCTCACGGTTTGCAGGTGGTTATAGGCTGTTTACAAACGCAGGTATGACTTCGGGAATCAGTCTGGCCTCTGGCGGAACCAGTTGGAGCTCAATTTCGGATAGACGTGCCAAGGAAGATATCACCCCCGTTGTGTATGGATTGGAAACCATTAACAAATTAAAGCCAAGCCAATATCGATACATTGGGAATACATACGTTAATCTGGGATTTATTGCGCAGGAGGTGAAAGAGGTACTACCCGAGATAGTAGAAGTGCCTGAAAACCCGGATGAATTACTGAGTATTCGGTATACTGAGCTTATACCTGTACTTACCAAAGCAATTCAGGAACTTTCTGATGAGAACAACCAACTTCAGGAACAGCTAAGAAGTCAGCAAAAAGATATTGAGCTACTGAAAGAACAAATGGGCTTAACTTCAACACAATCTAAGTAAGCGATGATGCAAGTAAAACGCCTTACATCAGTTGTGCTATCTATGATATTTTGGTCGATTGCCAACGGTCAGGGCCTGATTCAGGTGGGCGGTAGTGTGGTAATGCAAGAAGGCGCTTACTTGGTTGTTGATGGTTCAAACGGTCATTATTACGATAGCTTGGGTGGTAAAGTATCCATTGTTGATGAAGGATATGTAGTACTTCCAGGAAACTGGACAAACGTAAGTGGGGCAGGAGTATTTACCACGAACAACGGTCATGTATCACTCAACGGAGGTGTTCAAACGATTCGTGGTATCGACGTTACGTACTTTCCAGACCTAAGCCTGTCGGGAAGTGGTGAAAAAATACTGGAAGTTTCAGCCCTGACAGGAGGAGGTTTTTCTGGAGGCGGTTTGGGCGGTTTGAAATGCAACGCGCAGTTTCTTCGTCTCAATGGGCACACGGTTGAGATAAATAATCGGCTAACAACCGGGATTACAGAAAGAGGAGGAGGCGTTATATCCGAATCAAATGCAACAGAAGGCTATGGCGTTGTTCAATGGAACATTCGTAACGAATCTGGGAACTATTCAGTGCCTTTTGTGAGTAGAGCCTATCAACCCATTCCGTATGGTTTCAATATACAAACCGCCGGAGTTAGTAGTTCAGACTCAGGTTCGCTATCGGTTTCTACCCATCCAACCGACCCAACATCGGCCATAAACAATCGCGACCTCCCACCGGGCACAACCAACACATTGAACGAATACGGAAGGGAGAATGCACACAAGTTGGTTGACCGATACTGGCTCGTGCGTAATAGTCAATATACAACCGCTCCAACAGGAGAGGCATCTTATAGCTACCTGGATCAAGAGTGGGATGCAATACTGGGAAGCACCAACGATTTAGTTGAATCAAACTTAAGGCCTTTGAGATTCGAAGGCGCTTCGAATCAATGGTCGTACCCGGGCACCGGGACTACTTCGGTTGCCGAAAATCGTACCACAGGAACGCTCGACAACTTTGGTGGAATTTGGGTGTTAGGAGATACAACTATCTGCCCTCGGGCCGACTTTATTTGGGATGGAAACTGTGAATTTAGCCCAATCGGGTTTAGCGACCTGAGCACGATTAGCGAAGGGCAAATTGAATCTTATTTATGGGATTTCGATGATGGTGACATTAGTACGGACACCGACCCAATTCACACGTTTACACCAGCCAATGATTACAATGTTAAGTTAGTTGTGGTAGGGCCTTCGGGATGTCCAGACAGTGCCCAAAGAACGGTTACAGTTGATGCCAAAGCCGTTGCAGATTTTACCTATGATGATGACCCGCTTGTTGGCTACCCGGTTCAGTTTACACAAACCTCGGCCCATGCTGATAATTGGCTATGGGACTTCGGTGATTTTAATGGTAGTACGGATGAGAACCCTGGTCATACCTATGATACCGAAGCCTCTTACCTGGTTTCGTTAATCGCGAATAACCTAGCAAATTGCCCTGACACCATTTGGAAGCAAATTGAAGTTAACCAGCCCAGTTTGTTTCTTGTACCAACGGCATTTAGTCCCGGAGGTCAGGATAATTTGAATCGGGATGTTGGTCTAACCACGCTACAACGAATTACCGAGTATAACTTCAGGGTATACAATCGATGGGGTGAACTTCTGTTTGAATCAACCGACATTGCTCAAAGGTGGGATGGCACCTATCTCGGCAAGCCTGTTATGCAGGGTTCCTATCTGTACATGGTGTCGTTCAGGGATCGGACACTTCGGTCGCATTACCTGAAGGGGAACATACTATTGGTTCGATAAACAGGCATAAAAAAGCCAGGTGCAAGACCTGGCTCCCCAAAAAAAACTTGATTTTTACTGTTTATCTCTTTTTTCCAACACAGTTGCAGTCTTTGTTTACGACTCCAACATTGCCACTGGCGGTTTTGCATTTATCTCCAACATTTAATTGAAGTTTCGGGCAGTCGTATTTGGATGTGCTACTAGTTTCACACTCGCAGTCTTTGTTTACTTTTCCCACATTGCCACTGGCGGTTTTGCATTTATCTCCAACGTTTAATCGAAGCTTAGGGCAATCGTATTTTACCGTATCGCGTTTTGCCTCACACTCGCAATCCTTATTCACGGTTCCATATTGACCTCTGGCTGTTTTACACTTGTCTCCAACGTTCAATTCTAGTTTTGGACAATCGTACTTAGAAGTATTTTTTGTTTCGCACTCACAGTCCTTGTTTACCTTCCCAACATTGCCGTCGCGTGTAACACATCGATCGCCAATATCAAGTCGTAACTGCGGGCAATCGAACTTGACTTCTTTTCTTTTTTTAATAATGTCGTCTTTACATGACGTCATGGTCAACCCTGCTCCAACCAACACCAATACAAATAATCTTAGTAGTGTTTTCATAATTTTACTTTTTGTCAACAGCCAAATTTAACCAAAGAAGTAGCATAACCCAATGGGGGAAGCCCAATCAACGCTTTAAAAATCAACTGGTGAGGCCCAATTTCGTTGGTTCATGACACTTTACCGACAAAAAGACGTCTCACGGTGTAGGTAATACGCTTAACCATTTTCGTTAGATTTGTTACATGACACGTTCTATTGTTTTACTGGTTCTCATTTTTGCCTACTCGGTTTCATTTGGTCAAAAGACATGGAGTTCGGATGTAGCGCAGATTGTTTATGACAACTGTTCTTCGTGCCACAACCCCAGTGGAATCGGCCCATTTTCTTTAATGCAATATGCTGATGCTAGTTTGCGAGCCAATGCCATAAAAACATCCATCACAAACAAGTCGATGCCTCCGTGGATTGCGGACAACGATTACCAGGAGTATGCCCATGCAAGGGTCTTGACCGAGGCGGAGATAGCAACCATTACGGAATGGGTAGATAATGGAAGCCCGGAAGGAGATGCGTCGAAAACACCACCACCTCCGGTATATAAAACCAGAGGGTTTATTGAGCAAAAACCCGATTTGGAGCTAAAAATTCCTAAATACAAGAGTAAAGCCACAACAATTTCAGACGATTATGTATGTTTTTCGTTACCAAGTAACCTGGCTTCGAACAAGAAAATACGAGCGTTTGAAGTAGTGCCTGGTAACCATTCAATTGTACACCATGTATTGGTTTATCTCGACCCAACGGGGAATTATGCTACGGATACTGCTGCAGGTGTATGTACCGGACCAACCAAAGGGTTAATTGGGGGCTATGTTCCGGGTTCTCCCCCAACTATTTTTCCCACCAACGGAACTGATTTCAATCTTGGCTTTGAAATAGAGTCAGGCTCTAATGTGGTGTTGGCTATGCATTATCCTGAGGGGTCGTTTGGAGAACTTGATAGTACACTAATTAGGTTTTGGTTTTATGACGACGATGTAACGATGAGAGAACTTGAGTCGAGTTCATTGATTGAAAACTGGCAATTTGCGCTTCCGGCAAATCAGGAAACCAAGGTGGAAGCAGATCAGGTAATTACCGGAGGTGACCTATCCATATTAACGGTGTTCCCCCATATGCACTTACTCGGAAAAACCATTGAGTCGTACGCTGTAACACCTTCAGACGACACCATACCGTTTGTGAACATACCCCATTGGGATTTCGAATGGCAGGAGTTCCTGTTTTTCAAACGAGCAAAGAAACTACCCTCCGGAAGTACCATTTATGGTAAAGGGGTTTACGATAACACGACCAATAACCATCATAATCCTAACAAACCTCCCAAGAATGTATTCCCCGGGCTTAATACGAGTGATGAAATGTTTCTCATCTATTTTCACTATCTACCCTATGTTGCTGGTGACGAAAACCGAGATATTGAAGCGCTTGGAACACTGGCTATCGCTAATATGTTCGAAGCAGATCAGGCAAAAGTCTATCCCAATCCTGCACAGGATAGGGTGATGTTTGACTTCGGTGTTGATGGTAGTACAACGATTAACCTAAGAATATATGATGTGTTAGGGCAGAAAGTGGGAGAGGTGGTTTCTGACTCGGATGAAATTGTATGGCAGATTCCGCTTGGGTTAACGTCGGGTATATACCATTACTCGGCCAATATCGAGGGGAGTTTTGTCAATGGGTCATTTGTTGTAAGGTAAACCATCATTTAGGGATATATGGCTACGTACAGAACTCCAGGTGTTTACATCCAGGAACTAGATGCTTTTGGAAATTCGGTTATGCCGATACCTACGGCAATACCAGTGTTTGTAGGATACACTGAAAAGACGTTTTACAATGGTTCAGACCTCGCAAACAAGCCCGTTAGAATCACTTCACTTGTTGAATATGAGGAAATTTTTGGAAAGAACTCGCAATCGGTTTATAGTGTTTCACTAACTTCCGATGGAAGCGAGTCTGACGTCTCTTTTAATGGTATGGGTGTTGTTTTGAAACAAAAAACAACGAATTACAGACTCTATGGAGGCATGCGTTTCTTCTTTGAGAATGGCGGAGGAGATTGCTACATTCTGTCGGTGGGAACTTACGATGGTTCATTGCCTTACCTGACCAACTCCGAACCGTTTAACGATGCTTTGTTGTTGTTGAGAAAGGAAATGGAACCAAGCCTGCTGCTTATTCCCGATGTAGTGGAGTTTAATACGCGTACCGGACCATTAAAAGACCGACTTGCGGAAGCATATAAGATTCAATCAGCCATGATAGAACATTGTGGAAGTTTGGGTAGTCGCTTTGCCATTTTGGACATTCCTGAAGGATACCAGGAGGCCGATCAAACTTCCGTCATTGATCAGTTTAGAAACAGTGTGGAGCCTATCTTGCCAGCATACAACGGGTATGCTGCGGTTTATTATCCATGGTTGAGAACCACGGTTTATCAGACCTCAGATGTGGACTACAAAAATTTGGATCCAGCATGTTATGCAGTGGTGGCGGATCTGATTCGAACAGAAATCGAACATGATTCAACAAACAAAGCTGCCCTGGAAAAAGCATTGGTTCCATTTACAACCGCATCACCCAAGCCAAATGAGTTAGAACAGGCAGATAAGGTGTTGGTGACGTTGAGTAAGTCATATAAACTCCTTATGACTTCCATATTGGAGCGATTGAATTTGATGGGCCCGGCGTCCGCCATGGCAGGTATCTATACGAAAATTGATACGACTGAAGGCGTCTGGAAAGCCCCGGCAAACGTGTCGGTGCAGTCGGTAATAGAACCCGTTATCAAGATAGATGATACCGCTCAACAGAATCTAAATGCACCTGTTGATGGAAAAGCCGTTTGCGCAATCCGAAACTTCCCCGGGAGGGGAGTTATGGTATGGGGAGCTCGAACCCTTGATGGCAATTCACAAGATTATCGATATGTGAACGTTCGAAGAACCCTTATTTTTTTGGAACAATCAATAAAAGAGGCAACGAGAGCTTATGTTTTTGCACCCAACGATTCAAGTACATGGAACTCTGTTCAGAGTACATTGTCCAACTTTCTTACTGGAATTTGGAAACAGGGAGGCCTTGCTGGCGACAAGGCGTCTGACGCGTTTTTCGTATCTGTGGGCTTGGGAGCAACCATGACCGGAGCTGATGTCTCGGCTGGTATCATGCCAGTGTCCGTCAAGGTAGCAATAAGCCATCCAGCTGAATTCATCGTTATTACTTTTGAGCAAGAAATGCAAAAGGTATAGTTAACCTTGTAGTCAAGAAGTCTATAGACTGTCTACCGCTTTCAAAACATCGGTTTGGGTAAGGAGGCCAACAAGTTTTCCTTCATTTACAACGGGAAATCGACGAAAACGTCGGTTGAGGAAGAAATGAGCGGCATCCAAAACCGTTAAATTCTGCTCAATGGTGGTGACATTGGTGGTCATGTGATCTCCAACCTGTCCGGGGCGGGCAAGGTGGTTGTGGTACTTGCCTTTTACAATTTCCTTTAAACAATCTCCTTCCGACAATACACCCACCAGTTCATTTTGTTCGTTTACTACCGGAGCTCCGGAAATGCGATTCTTAAGTAAGATCTCAATTGCCTCATGGATCGACTGCTCGGGTCTAAACGCAATGATCTTTGTGGTCATGTAATTGGAGATGGGCTCTGCTGTTCTTAGCTTTTGTTCTTCTTGGCTTACGACACCTGTATAACTTTTTATCATAGCACATAATATAACGAAAAATCGTCATAAATGAAAGCCCGGGTCCTATGAGTCTGCTTTCAGCCAGTGGGCTTAAACCAGTTTTTTTCAAGACAGCCCCGCAATCGCACACGAGCTCTTTCCAGCATTTTCCAATAATTGGCCTTGGTAATGCCCAGCTCGTCGAGCGATATATCGGATTGAAGATACTTAATTTCGATCGATGCCCTCCATCGGTCGGGAAGACAGTCTAAACAAGAGTCAAAAACCTCTAGAAAATCGGGTTGGTCGAGTACTTGTTGAAGATCGTAATCCTGCGGAAGGTGTTCAGGAAGCCAGGCACCTTTATGGTCAAAGCTCTCCTGGTTGTCAGATAAAGTCACCTCTTTTCGGCGATACACCTGTCGGTAGTGATCCATTATCTTATTGTTCAGGATGGAAGTTAGCCAGGTCTTTGGCTTACTTCTACCTTCAAATCGGTGAAACGACTCGTATGCAATCAGAAATGTATTTTGAACCAGATCCTTTGCCTGCGCTTCACTTGAAACGCGTTTTATTGCAAAGGCATACAAACTGTCGGAGTACCGTTGAACCCATTCGGAAATAACTACCTTGGGGCATATTTCTTGTCTTTCTTTGTTTTTCATAACGCTCTCAACCTTCAAGTTCAAGAGCGAAGAAATCCAAGAAACGAACCAAATGCCTCACAAAAGTATCACGTGAAGCACGTTGATGTCAATGGCTGGTCAAAGCACTATTCTTTCACAAAGCGGGCAACCGCCGAGCCATTGCGCCCGTTTGAGGTAAGAAAGTAGATGCCTGCTGAGAGGTTTGACACGTCTATTGTACCCTGGTTTACTATATGGGTTTCCAATAAAACAGCACCCTGTACATTGCGTATTTGCACCTCGGTATACCCGTCTGTCGCCAGGTTCACCTGGATGGCTTTATTCGCCGGGTTTGGATAGACAGAGATTTTGTCTGTGGCTTTCTCAGTCAACCCAAGCGTCGTTGTGTTTTCGTCTCCTTTCGACCAGGTAACCTGTTCAACTTCCTTGGATGTTGGATCCTGAACAATAGCAAGTGCAAACATTCGGGAAGCATTCCAATCGGCATGGTTCAAGGTTCGAACCGTAAATTCGATGGAATCACCAACATTTTCGGGAATCGTAACGGCTTGATCAAGCAATGTTTTACGAAAAACGTTGATGTGTTCCTTTTCTCGGTTTGGGGCATCGTAGAACACGGTGTCTTCTACCGCGGCTATGTACAACTTCTGCTCAGGAAGACTGTGCATTTCTGAGGTTTTGATAATCACCTTTACCACCAAAGAATCAGTCCCTTTTTGTAGGGTTTCGATTCGTAAGTCTACCGGGGTTGTATTTCCTTGTTTGTCTGAAAAAAGAGACTTTGTTGTGAAGTTAACACCAGCCGATTTTACCTCACCCTGCACCACTACCCGTGGCGTACTTCCATAGACGCCATAGTACTTTGTTCGATCATCGTTTTCAGTAACATTATGACGGTTAAGCAGGCAGCTGGAATAAGGTCTGCTTGGATGAACCGATAAGTGAAATACTTCAGGTGATGTTGCGAGGTTGGATTTGAGCCCCGGATTACGACTTCCACAAATACCGCAATTGGTGTTAGTGAAGTGTTCAACAATAACGTTTTGGGTTGTTTGTGCCTCAAGTGAGGAAACATTCAAAAGGATAAACATAACACCTGTTATGCATCCGGCTGTAATTCGTTTAAGCGTATTCATATCAGCAAGTGAGTTGTTCAAACGTCCAATTCATGACAATTCGATCAAAAGTTTTTGAATTTTTGGCCTCCAGTGGTAATAAACATTTGGACTTCCAGATGTTTTGGTTGGAGCGTACTGTTAACACTACATTATACAGGTTAATGTTCGATTTATTTCATTGAAATCTACCCACTTATCCATAAATTGCAGCCCATTGAGGCCTTGCAGGTCTCGTAAGTAGTATAATTCAGGGTCTGGTCGCATGTACAGCTCACTTTTTCGTTTACCAACTTTTTTGTTGTTCGTTAGAGACAATGCATGTTCGCTATGCCCAAAATCTAACCCTAAAACTTTTGATTAATTTCTTTAAAAATTTACAATGAAAAAGTATTTGTTACCACTGTTAGCGCTGGGATTGTTCCTGATTCCGCCTGGCATGTCAAAGGCCCAAACCTTCTCCGGTGCCAAAATCGACGACGGAGACGGGTGTAATTGGCCGTTCAGTTCAACTACATCTGCCCCCAATGGAGATATCTATATGTTCTGGAGGGATGGTTCAGGAACTGGCGCTGTGTTTAAGTTACTGAGGTGGACCGGTTCAGCCTGGACTTCGGTTGGTTCATTTAACATGACTACTGTTGCAAGTTCACTTAACTTCAACTCGGCGTCTGATTATGTGTCTCTTGCCATTGACGGAAGCGGGAATTACCATGTAGTGTTTGGTGCCAGTAAAACGGGCTCGTGCTGTAGCCAACCGAGAGGTTTTGCGTATGGTTACAGTAGTAACGGAACCTCCTGGACGTTTGAAACGATTATTTCCTATACAGACCCAAGTGGGTGGAAGAACATCTATGACCCGTCTGTTCGGGTTGATAAAAACGGAATTCCACACGTAGCAGGTCAGTTTACCAATTCGAACAACTCGGTTTCGTTTATGGGAAGCACCTATAACCGACTTTATACGGTAAAATACTTTAAGCGTACAGCTGCTCCTGGTACCTCAGGGACCTGGGGTGAGCGAACACCATACCACCAGGGAGGTGCAAGCAATGAAGTAGGTTCTGTGTCGTTTGATTTGGATACTTCAGGGTTGGCACACTTTGCATTTACAGCGGAGACAAATGGGTCTGGACTTGATCCAAGTTTGTTCTACGTGTTTGATAGTACAGGTACCGTGTTCTCCAAACCTAAGAAACTAATTGCTGGTAATGGATCGTCATCTCCATATACGTACGAATATGAAGGTATAGGAAACCAATTGGAAATTGACCCAACAACAAACAAGGTATATATTGTTTCTACAAACTATCAGGGACGACTGAAAATGACAACAAATGCAAGTGGGTCCTTTTCTACTTCTGTTGTAAACTCAGCGGCTTCTTCCTATAGAGGAGGATTTAACATTACTTCTGGCGGTGCTAAGTTTATAGGTGCCTATATAGGTAGTGGTTTCCAGTCGATCATTCAAACTTCTGGTTCCTCAAGTTGGACTGTAAGTTCAGGAAGCATCAATGCCGGAGGTGGAGGTTACTTCCCATCTGCACATATGAATAACTCGGGTACCATCATGTTTGTTTATGACAGGCCACCAAGTGGGTCATGTGGTGCCTCTAATCCACGAACCATTCACTATGGTGTTGGTTCATTTTCTATATGTAGCAACCCAACAACACCACCGATATCGATAAGTCCTTCCAGTGCGTGTTCAGGAACGAGCAGAACCATTTCGGTAACTGCTGGAAGTTTGAACGATGCAACTTCATGGAAACTATATACGGGCTCTTGCGGTGGTACGCAGATAGATACAACAACAGGGACAACCTTTACTGTATCTCCAACGTCAACCACCCAATACTGGGTGCGAGGCTCAGGTGGTTGCACTACCCCAAGCGCATGTGATAATGTAACAGCTACGATAACTACGCCTGGTAATGCTTCGTTTTCATATGGTTCAAGTTCATATTGTACAAACGATAGCGACCCAACCCCATCCACAAGTAGTTCGGGTACGTTTAGCTCAACTGCGGGCCTTGTGTTTGTGAGTACATCAACAGGCCAAATCGATGTAAGCGCGTCAACTCCTGGAACCTACACCGTTACACATACGGTAAATCCATGTGCTGCAACGGCCACTGCGAGTATTACAATTAAGTCATTTACGACAGCGACCATCTCACCAAGTGTATGCGATAGTTACACGTCTCCAAGTGGTAAAACCTGGACAACCAGTAATACTTACATGGACACGATTCCAAACGCGGCGAACTGCGATAGTATTATCACGATTAACCTAACGATCCGAACGAAGACATTTGCAACGATCAACCCGGATGTATGTGATAGCTATACGTCTCCAAGTGGTAAAACCTGGACAACCAGCAACACCTACATGGACACGATTCCAAACGCAGCAAACTGTGATAGTGTGATCACAGTAAACCTAACGATTCGCAGAAGCACAACGGCGTTGATTAACCCGGATGTGTGTGACAGCTATACCTCACCAAGCGGAAAGACGTGGACGTCAACGGGTGTATACATGGATACGATTCCCAACGCAGCGAACTGTGATAGTGTGATTACGGTAAACCTAACAATCCGTAACAAAACATTTGCAACGATTAACCCCGATGTATGTGATAGCTATACCTCTCCAAGTGGAAAGACCTGGACAACCAGTAACACCTACATGGATACGATTCCAAACGCGGCAAACTGCGATAGTGTAATCACAGTGAACCTAACGGTACGTCACAAAACCTTTGCAACGATTGCCCCCGATGAGTGTGATTCCTTTATATCGCCAAGCGGAAAGACGTGGACTACAACGGGTATATACATGGATACAATTCCAAACGCAGCCAACTGTGATAGTGTAATCACAGTAAACCTAACGATTCGTTATGCGAGCTCATCGAGCATTGATATTACCGAGTACGATTCGATTGTATTGCCAAGTGGTCGTGTGATCTACACATCAGGCACGTATATGGATACAATTCCAAACGCGATGTTGTGTGATAGCGTAATGACGATCCAGTGTCGGGTAATTAACCGATTGAAGACCTGGGATTTCCCAACCTTAGATGAGGCGATTGACTCGGCTAACCAGACGATCAACACGGTAGAGATCTTTATTGAAGGCGGAACATACTACCCGGGAGGTCAGAGCAACACAAACCGTGATTCGGCTTATATGATCACCAATCCAAACGTAGGACTGTACGGTGGATTCACCGGAACAGAAACCGATAAGTCACAAGCCAATCCAATGATAAACCGCACAATACTGTGTGGAGACGTTGGAGTAGCAGGCGACTCAACGGATAACCTATATCACGTTGTAGTGATTTCGGCCGGAACGGAAGATGTAGATTCTAACCTGGTATTGGATGGATTGATTATCCGTGATGGTAACGCCAATGGTAATACCAAAACTCAGTACAACGGTGAAGATGTTTACCGAAACGAAGGAGCAGGTTTGTTGATTACCGGAGGTACAGGAGCCGAAGTAAACCCAACGATCAATAACTGTTCGTTTGAGAACAACTATGCCTCGTACGGATCTGCTATCTACATCAAGGTAGAAAACGGAACGAGTGCCCCAACAATCTGTAACACAACAATCAAGAACAACAATGGTCTTTATGGAGCAGTGTACAACGATGGTATCAGTGGAAATGTAAGTCCATATATCAAGAATTGTGCATTTGTAGACAATACAGCCAAGTCAGCCGGAGCAGCACTCTACAACTATGGTTACCTGGGAGTATCAAGTCCTAAAGTAGAGAACACAGTGTTTAGTGGTAACGTTTGTGAGGGTAACGGAGGAGCTGTTTACAACAACGGTTACTTAGGAAGCTGTACACCAACGTATATGAACAATACGTTCTTTGCTAACTCTACTATACTTGGAGCAGCCGGAGCGATGTACAACTTTGGTCAGACAGGAACCTGTACACCGGCAACCACCAATACTATTTTCTACAAGAACATCCGAAACACGTTTGACTTAACTCAGTTCTCTGAGTTCAAGAACCTGGATGCCTATCCAAATGTTACGTATAGTTCAGTACAACTTTCCAGTAGCAGTTACTCAGCGGCTATGTACAACAGTTTAGGAACTGCAACCGGCAACATCTATGGCAACAATCCAAACTTTGAGTCAACTACAAATCTGGATGGTGATGATGATGTATGGAGAACAGGAGATGATGGACTTCGACTAAGCAGTACCAGCCCGTTGATCAATCAGGGAACCAATACAGGAGCACCAACAACAGACATCTTAGGAGGAAACAAAGTAGGAACGCGTGACATGGGTGCCTATGAGTACATTACTTGTGGGTTGAATGTAGCGTTGGCAACAGATGTAACCACGCATACAGCTACTCAGGCGGTTAACGATGGTAACTTTACCTGTTACTGTAATGCCGACAATGAGTTGCTACTGGCCCTTGATACCAATGGATCGGGAGCAGTGATTACTCCATCGCAGGTACAGTTGTACATTGGTAATCCATCTACATTGAGTTACAACACATCGGGTGGTATGATAACCAACCCGGCGGGTGGTGTTATCTTAGAGCGACGATGGGATGTATCACCAACAACCCAGCCAGGGTCGAATGTACGTGTACGTTACTTCTATACCAACGATGAGTACAACGATGTAGTAACAGCTATGGCAGCATTAACCAGTCCAACAACGATTAGTGCACCATCGCAGTTACAGTTCTATAAGGTAAAAGGCGGATCAACTGCAACCTTCCCGAACCCGCATGATGCAGGTGTATATGGTATTGTATTGAGCCATGGTGCAGCAGCCGATACCAATGTATGGGTATCGGGTACACATGGTGTACAGGATCACACAGCCGACTACCTTGTATCCAGCTTCTCCGGTGGAGGAGGTGGTGGTGGAGGTGGCGCTGCTCCTCTACCAGTAGAACTGATCAAGTTTACTGCACAGGCAGCATCGAACCACACCGGACAATTAGATTGGTCCACTGCCACAGAGGTAGACAACTCACACTTTGTGTTGGAGCGTTCATACAATGCCTATG